>NZ_LWFX01000354.1:0-2515 GCF_001635175.1 Alcanivorax sp. HI0083
CGGGCGCGCTTTCGTCGTCCAGATTCAGGCCGAACTCATCGTCCTGCTGATCATCGACATCATCAAACAGCGGCTCATCCAGATCTTCATTGTCATTTTTCTTCTTGCCCCGCAGGAGCAGGACAATCAGAAGCACTATGACCAGCACACCCAGCAGGATGTACAGCAGGTTTTCCATGATCAGGTCGACAATGCCGCCACTCTGGGCAACCGGCGGCTGTGCAGGCGCCACTGGCTCAGGCTTGGAGACTGGCTCTACCGGTTTAACCGCGCTGTCCGCCGCAACGTCTTTGTCATCGGCAGTGTCAGCAACGCTCTGTGACTCTTCTGCATCACCGGCATCGGTTACACCACCCTGTTCCGCTGCTTCCTCATCGGAACCTTCCAGAACAGCAACGTCATCACCAGCGGCTTGTTCAGCCTCTTCCTGAGTAGCGTCAGCAGCGGCAACAGAGTCACCCGCTTCACCAACATCCGCAGTGGCGTCGTCTTCAGCCGGAACTTCCGGCGCTGCCGGCTCTTCCAGCAGCGGGTCATTTTCCGGCGATGCAACACCCTGCTCTTCGCGCAGCTGGCGCAACTCTTCCTGCAACTGGCTAATCTGGTCGTTACGCAACTTCAGCAGCTGTTCGCTGGTGGAACTTTGCTCTTCCAGATCACGCAGGCGGGATTTCAGCTCAGAATTTTCACGATCCAGGCGATCCAGACTCTCATCGCGAATCGCCAGCTCGTTCTCCAGCACCGCAGTATTGGCGCTGCCCTGTTCGTCAGAACCCGTACTGTCGCCATCATCAACGCCGGCAGTGGATTCCGGAGCAACCAGCTTCACTTCACCGCGGGTTGGCGTCTCAGCCTCATCATCGCTGTCTGTGACTTGGCGAGAACCATCAATCTGGGCACGCTGCGGGGTTTGGATGCCTCGTTTTTCCAGCATGTCACGCCATTGGCGGTTCTGATCAGCGACTTCCGCAATAGCGGAACGGGTGGAGATGGTGCGCACTTCCTGCTCGTTAGGGATACGCAGAACGGTGCCTTCACGCACCAGGTTCACGTTGTTATTGATGAACGCATCCGGGTTCATCTCCTGAATCGCCACCAGCATCTGTTGCACCGACACACTGTTCGAGGGGCGATTATTCAGGGCGATTTGCCACATGGTGTCACTGGAACGCACGGTATAACTGTTGCGCGGGCTGTTATCGGCTACTGCCGGTGCAGACTGAACCTGCTGAGGCTCCGGTTCGATGGCGGGCTCAGGCGCTCTGTCAGGCTGGGATGTTGTCGCGGCTGCGGGCGCCGGCGCAGGAGTAGGCTCGCTGCGAGTCACTGGCTGCGGCACGCGACTGATGGTCGGCGCAGCGGTTACGGTGCTATCGGCAAAGCTGGGCGGGTCCAGCAATACCGTATATTCACGCATCAGGCGGCCGGTGGGCCACAGGAATTCAACCAGGAAGTTCAGGTAAGGTTCACGCACCGGCTGGTCCGTAGAAATATGCAGCTGGGCCTTGTCACCCTCCTGAAGCTCTACAGAAAATTCCAGACGATTGAGGAAATAGCTGCGATCAACGCCAGCAGCATCGAATTCTGACTGGGGCGCCAGATTCACCAGAATCTCCTCTGCTGACAGGTCGCCGACCTCGTGCAGAGAAACATCCATATCCAGGGGCTGGTTCAAATAGGAATTAAGCTGGTATTCCCCTACCCCCAATGCTGCCGCTACGCCAGGCGCCATCATCGCCACAGCTGTTAAGCCAAACCCAAGTTTTCGAAGCATGGTCGAACCCTTTATTTATTATGTTTCCCGCGCTCAGCCCGATCCCGCGGGCCCTACGGATGTACCCGAGGCGGCAAGCTGTCCTATATGACGCCGTTCACACATTCTGCCTCAGGGCAGAGACAAAACCTAGAAACCGCGTCACATAATGTCAGTAAGTATCCATTACAGATAGTCTTTTAGCAACTTCTCGACTATTTTCACCGCGTTCAACGCAGCCCCCCAACGGACATTATCGGCAACGCTAAAATAGCTCAACGCCCCGCCCGCTTCCATCTCTTCACGGACCCGGGAAAGTCGCATTACAGGCTCACCTTCCACCATGGCCACTGGCGACATGGCTTGCGGATCATCACTGTCCTGCACCGATATATCGTCATTGCCCTCCCACAAGGCATGGCATTGCGCTGCCGACAGCCCTTGCATGCTACGTACGGTGACACTCTGCCCATAACCATAAAAAACCGGCACCCGCACCGTGGTGACCTGGATGGACAGGGGCTGATCCGCCAGAATCCGGCGGGTTTCCAGCATCAATTTCAGCTCTTCGCTGGTGAAGCCGTTTTCCTGAATCTGACCACTCACCGGCAGTACATTGAAGGCAATTTGCGCCTGCGCCGCTTCACTGGGAGACAGGCCATTGAGCAAACGCACGCTTTGCTGGGCCAGCTGGTCCACCCCGGACTTGCCGGTGGCGGATGCCGCCTGGAACTGGGTCACCACCACGTCCTGCAAAGGACC
>NZ_LWFX01000355.1:0-1126 GCF_001635175.1 Alcanivorax sp. HI0083
GGGCGACGCGCACGTCGTCGACCATGGCCACCAGCATCTTGCGCATGTTGTCGAGCTGGCCATCCTGCTGGCCCAGCACTGCCTTGCGGGTGGGGTTGAGCGAGGTACTGATCGCCGCCATGCGCAGCACGCCTTCGATCAGGTTGGCCACATCCGGGCCGAATTCCTTCTCCACGTCCAGCAGCGTGATCTGCCCTTCGCGCACCGCCCGGTAAAGAACAGCGGCAGGAAGAATGTCACTGTCAGCCCCCAGGTCCACCAGCACTTCGCCCATTTCCAGGCCGATATCCAGGCAGCCTTTGCCGTAAGGCCATACCCGGCCTGCGGCCTCACCAGCCAGCTGGCATTGCTCGGCGCGTTCGCAGGCCTGTTCCAGCAAGGCACGGTCGCGGACAGGCGCGCGGTTTTCCAACTGCGTGATCCAGTCACGCCAGTGAACGATGGAACCTTCTGAGGGCTGTCGCCGTACCGTTACCATGGCAGAACCTGCTACTTCTTCTTCGCTTTTTCGAATACAGCGATGGACTCAACGTGGGTGGTGTGAGGGAACATGTCCATCACTCCTGCCGCTTTAAGACGGTAGCCCAGCGCTATCAGTTCCCCGGCATCACGGGCCAATGTGGCGGGGTTGCATGACACATAAACAATCTTTGACGCACCAAGCCGGGGCATCAGCTTCACCATCTCCAGTGCGCCGGTGCGCGGCGGGTCAATCAGGATACGATCATACGCCTCTCTGGCCCACGCCTGGCCGCTAATGTCCTGACTGAGATCCCAGGCGTGAAACTCCAGGTTTTCCAAGCCATTGCGGCGGGCATTCNCGTAACCACGCTCCACCATGGCCTGGCTGACTTCCACCCCCACCACCTTGCCGGCACGTTTGGCGGCAGGAATGGTGAAATTCCCGAGGCCGCAGAACAGGTCCAGCACCGTGTGCTCCGGTGAGATGTCCAGCAAGTCCAGTGCCAACGGCACCATTTTGCGGTTAATTTCTGCGTTTACCTGGGTGAAATCCGTAGGATGGAAGGCCAGCTCAACCCCTGCAGACGGGTGTTTGTAGTACAGGCGCTGCTCACCACCTTCTGGCCAGATACGGTGCACGGTACTTTCGTTACCCGGTTGCAGG
>NZ_LWFX01000356.1:0-1060 GCF_001635175.1 Alcanivorax sp. HI0083
TCACGTCGGAGAGGAACAGTTCGCCGGTGGGGGAAGAGCCAATGCCCATTTTCTTGAAGGGTTTGGATTGCTCCAGGCCTTCCATGCCGCTGTCGAGAATAAAGGAGACAATTTTGCGCTGGTCCGCGGGCACCCCTTCTTCGTCCAGTTTACAGATCAGGATGATGGTGTCGGCGTAGGGGCCGTTAGTGATCCAGGTCTTGCTGCCGTTGATGATGTAGCCGCCGTTGCCGTCGCGCTTGGCCAGGGTCTTCATCTGGCCGAAGGCGTCGGAACCGGCATTGGGTTCGGAAATGGCCCAGGCGCCCACTTTTTCCAGGGTCAGCAGGGGCAGGGCCCAGCGTTCTTTCTGCTCGGTGGTGCCCTTGCTCATGATGGCGCCACCGCCCAGACCCATGGAGACGCCCATGGCGGTGACCAGGCCCTGAGCGTGTTTGCACAGTTCAATAATCGGGATCATGCGCATGGCGGCTTCTTCGCCGGCCATGGCTGAGGGGCCGTCCTTCTTCTTTTTCTCGTCGACGGCGTCGCCGGCGGCGAGGGCTTTCTCGCGGGCAATCTGCTTGTCGAATGATTGCTTGGCCATGACATCCATGCCGAAGGTTTTGATCAGCTTGCGCAGGATGTCATAGGGAGGAACGCCGTTATATTCGATATCGTCCAGCTGCGGCACGACTTCCNTTTCCACAAAGTCGCGCACCATTTTCTGGATCATTTGCTGTTGTTCGGACCACTGGATCATCGGGCTGTCCTGTTGGGTGAGAATTCAATCAACAGTAGCAAGCCCGATGGTGACGGCGCATTGATCAAAAAGAACGGAATGATTGACGCTGGGTGTCAGGGCGCCTGCTGGGCGGTGATGCAGGGTTGCGGGTCAAAACGCACGTGCATGGTCAGCGCATTGGCGCCTTCGCTGCTGGCGGCGGCCTCAATATCCTGGGGGCGTAGCCGAGGGTGAGTGCCGGCGAAAAATTTCTGTGCCGCCCTGGCATTGAGGGTGCGGTCGCGGGCTGCCTGGTAGGTGATGCCCTCTCCGCCCAGCAGGTGACGGATGTATTCG
>NZ_LWFX01000357.1:0-687 GCF_001635175.1 Alcanivorax sp. HI0083
CTGGATGTGGCTGCCGATGGCACCGTGATTACCGGCCAGCAGTACCATGGCCCGGCCTACAACAGTGTGCCGTTACTGGCGATCAAGCGGCCCGGGGAAGCCTATCAACCGTTCCCGGTCAGCCGGGCACAACTGGCGATGATGGATCAATACACGGCCAGCATTGCCATTCACAGCGAGCAGCGGCAAGTGGCCATGACCGCGCCACGGGGAAACCGTTTCTTTATCTGGGATCTGGATAGCGGCGATACGCTGCTGGATGCGCCCATGTCCGACTGTGCCGGTGTTGGCGCGGTGCCGGGTGGTTTTGCGGTGACCTCGGGGCAGGGCAAATGCCGCTACTACGATAGCCGCACCGCAGAGGTACAAAGCCAGTGGCTGGAACTGCCGGGGGGGTGGTGGGATAACCACCTGTGGCTGAGTTAAGGCGTGCATCCTGCCGCTTAACCAACGTTGTTTGCATCGCGGTGGGACCACCGTTCTCACCAGTCAGGGGACGTCGGCTTTTCGGTAGGAGTGCCTCTTGAGGCGCGAACCTCAGAGCGGGAAACCGGCAATGCGTTTAAGCCCGGCAAGCCGGGCTTAAACGTGACAGCTTTTGGCGATATGCGGATGTCAGTCGTGCCAGTTGGACACCTTGCCGGAGCACACCCAGTCCTTGGAGCCTTTTACCACACCAATGGAGTT
>NZ_LWFX01000358.1:0-746 GCF_001635175.1 Alcanivorax sp. HI0083
CCGAGTGCTGGATTATCCACAACCGATTGCGCGAGGCCAGCATGCCATTGCCCGGGTTCGGCAGTTGTTCGCACTGTCGCTCGGCTACCCTCTGCCCGACACTGCACCCGATTACGGTCTGCCTCGCAGTCATGTGCCGACTCCGTTAAGTTGCCCGGCCCAGCTGGTTTTTTGTCATGGCACGACCTGGACCACCAAGCATTACCCGGAGGCTTTCTGGCGGCAGTTGCTGGAGTTGGCCAGTAGTGAAGGTCACCGCATTTATGTGCCTTGGGGCAACGACGAAGAAAAGGCCCGCGCCGAGCGGTTGGCTTCCGGTCTTGAGCGAGTGACAGTGCTGCCGAAAATGGGGCTGGATGCGCTTACCGACAAACTGTTGAGCTGGGATGCCTTTATCGCCGTGGATACCGGCTTGGCACATCTGGCGGCGGCCGCTGGTTTGCCGGGTGTGGCACTTTATGGCCCAACGGACCCGGTGCTGACCGGGGTGCAAGGTGCTCGTGCTTCGTCATTGGCGGCGGATTTTCCTTGCGCGCCTTGTGTGCAGGAGAAGTGCACATACCGGGGAGAGTTGGGCAAGGGGGTGGAACCTCCTTGCTTTAGCAGCCTCAAGCCAAAGCAGGTCTGGCAGCAACTGTTACGGGTGGCCTCATGAAGCTGGCGTTTGTGCTGTTCGAGTATTTCCCTTTCGGCGGGTTGCAAAGGGATATGTTGGCTATTGCCCAAGCCGCTGTAGCACGGGGTCA
>NZ_LWFX01000359.1:0-1380 GCF_001635175.1 Alcanivorax sp. HI0083
TGATTCAGCGGTATCGTCCAGCTGAACCAGTACGCGGGTGGCCGGTACGGCCATGGCGATCAGGATAACGAAGGGGATCACTGTCCACAGCACCTCGAAAAACACGTTTTCGTGGAAGGTGGAAGGATTCGGATTCTTGGAACGGCGGTGGCGGATCATCGAGAACAGAATCAGGCCACAGACCAGAAGACCGATGACGGTCACGATCCAGAGAACGGTGGTGTGAAGATTTTGAACTTCCTGACTGACCTGGGTTACCCCCGGTCGCAGATCGAGATCGGAACGTTCGGTCCAGTCGCTAGCGAAGGTCATGCCACTGATCATCAGTGACGTCAGACCCGCCGCCGCGCGGTGGAACAGAGTTGACTGCATGCGTTTGCTCCCTGTTTTCCCCAGCGCTACCCCGTTACAGGCACGCTTGTTCTTTGCCGTTACCGGCGCCTGGAAAGCGAGTTTCAGGATTGATGCGGCGAAACGGTCACCAGACCTTCCCCACTGACATCGACGACCAAGGGGGCGGCCGCTTAACGTGTCACATGGGAGGCAAAACCCAATAAAATCAAATAGCTATTTACCGCCATGCTGATTTCATTGAATTGCCGGAGGTGTGGCAAATTGTCCCACTGCATTTATGGGCGCCAACTCTAGTCATTCGCATGGCTAAAGTCCAGCCGAAACGTAGGGTTTATCAAGCCTTTCAGGCAGATACGAAAGCCAAACGCTATGCTACACTCCGTCTCTATTTCCCTACCCAGCGTCTCTTTCTGCCATGTCAAAACGCCGCCCTATTTACCGCGTCATATTCCAGAACCAGGGGCAAACCTACGAAGTTTATGCCTCAGAGATATATCAAAGCGACCTGCACGGCTTTATCGAAGTAGAGGAATTCCTGTTTGATGAACGCAGCGGTGTGCTGGTGGATCCATCGGAAGAAAAGCTGAAGAGCGAGTTTTCAGGGGTTCTGCGGTCGTACATCCCCATGCATTCGGTCATTCGTATTGATGAGGTAGAAAAGGAAGGGGTCGGAAAAATCACGGAATCACGCCCAGAGCCCCGCAGCAGCAACATTTCCCCTTTCCCCATGCCGCCAGGTCCGGGCAAATAGCCGCACCTGCCTCTGCAAAAACCCTGCACCCCAAAAAAAGAAGGGCGCCGGTTAGACCGAGCGCCCAGAGGGTTGCCTGATGTTACTAAGAGGAGAAAACGTATTTTGCCTACTGAATTAGTCCGTGGGTGGATGCAAAGGTTCCCGACGGACTAAAAAAAGATCGTCCCGCTAGCGCGTGGCATCCCGGGAGGCCTGGGTTAGCACCGGGGAGCGTACTGCCGATAACTCTTTGCGTGCGCTTCCCGCCAGCAACATCGCCTGTTCCGCTCGCG
>NZ_LWFX01000360.1:0-1115 GCF_001635175.1 Alcanivorax sp. HI0083
CTGCAAGAATGCCTCAGTATTTAAATCCCCATTTGCGATACAGAAAACCCATGATCCAGGCGGGCCCGATCATCAGGTACTGTATGTCTTCGAAGAAGGAGGGTTTCTTGCCCTCCACCTTGTGACCCCAGAACTGGCCAATCCAGGCGAGAATGAAGATCACCAGCGAAAACAGCCAGACACTGATGCCGGCGGAGGCGATCAGATTGAGGCCGGCCAGGCAGAGCAGGCTGAAAACCAACATGCCCGCGGCGATGGGCAGGGACAGGCGGGCGTAGTAGAGGGTCACGAAGACCAGCGCCAGGCAGGCCCAGAAACTGGTGAAAAAGGGTGCCGGGATGGCCCAGAGAAAGCCGATGATGGTGAAGAAAATCACCGGCACACAGACAAAATGCACTTTCTTGTTGGTGGGGTTCTGGTGACTCTCGCCGTAGGCGTCGAGCCAGTCATCCATGCTGCGGGTTGCCATGTTTTTCTCCCTTTTTTGGCCGTTAAGGAGAGTATTGCACCGCTGGTTCAGATCGTGAAGGTTTGTCGCGAGGTGCGAGTAACGAGTTTCGAAAACCAGATGCGCTGGTGCCTTTTGACTTTCGCAACTCGAAACTCGTATCTCGAAACTGTGCTGTTTATGCCCCCAGCCAGGTGGCCACGTTGGCCGGGCTCACTGGCAGATAGTGATCCACCAGCAGGGCGGTAAACAGGGCAAACAGATAGGTGATCGAATAGCCGAAGGTTTTCATTGGCAGTTTCGGGTCTTCGGAAAAGCGCAGCCGTACCGCATGGTAAAGAAACACCAGGCCGAGAATCAGGGCGCTGAGCAAGTAGATCAGGCCGCTCATGCCGGTGAGATACGGCAGCAGGGTGCAGATAAACAGCAGGATGGTGTAGTACAGCACCGATTCACGGGTAAACGGAATACCGTGGGTCACCGGCAGCATGGGAATGTCGGCCTTCGCGTATTCATCGCGGCGGTGAATGGCCAGGGCCCAGAAGTGCGGTGGCGTCCAGACGAAGATGATCAGCACCAGCATCCAGGCGTAGGGGTGGGCTTCGCCGGTGACGGCGGTCCAGCCTAATAGGGGCGGAATGGCGCCGGCGATACCACCAATCACGAT
>NZ_LWFX01000361.1:0-916 GCF_001635175.1 Alcanivorax sp. HI0083
TGGGCAGAGCGCATGCGCTTTTTGCCTTCGAAGGGGAACGGCTTGGTGACCACAGCCACGGTCAGGATGCCCAGTTCCTTGGCAATTTCAGCCACAACCGGGGCCGCACCGGTACCCGTGCCACCGCCCATGCCGGCGGTCACGAAGACCATATCTGCACCATCCAGCAGCTCGGCGATGCGATCACGATCTTCCTGAGCGGACTGACGGCCGATTTCCGGGTTTGCGCCGGCGCCCAGCCCTTTAGTCACCTGGCTACCCAGCTGAATCACGGTCTTGGATGAGGCATTACGCAGGGCCTGGGCGTCAGTGTTGGCGCAGATGAAATCCACCCCTTCCACACCGGAACGCACCATGTGATCCACGGCGTTACCGCCGCCACCACCGACACCTACCACTTTGATTACCGCACCATGCGGTACGCTGTCTTCCAGTTTGAATTGCATGGTTGATCTCCCGTTGTTGCTTCCCTGTTTACTACTCATTACGTCGAAGTGTTCCGGTCATCTTGCCGCGGCCCGGAACCACCGCTTGCGCTCAGTAAACGCTGGATGCCTGATGCTTGAGGCCTGACGCTTTGGCGGCTTTGCCGCCTGTTTTGCGTCCGGCTTCGGGCGTCGGGCATCCGGCGTCCATTAAAAATTGCCTTTGAACCAGCTCTTGATGCGCTCCAGCCAGTCCAGCTCACCCCCGCCGGCCTGGGCCTTGGCGCTGGTGCCTTCCTTCTCCATGCGCTGGCCGTACAAGAGCAAGCCCACGGAGGTGGAATAAATCGGGTTCTTCACCACGTCGATCAGCCCGGAAATTCCCTGCGGCGCGCCCAGGCGCACCGGCATATGGAAGATTTCCTCGGCCAGATCCACAGCCCCTTCGATCTTCGAGGAACCACCGGTGAGCACGATGCCACCGGGAATCA
>NZ_LWFX01000362.1:0-965 GCF_001635175.1 Alcanivorax sp. HI0083
TGCAGATGTTTGACCGCATCGTGATCAATGTGGGCACGCTGGAAAGTCGCCATTGGGTGCGTGCGCTGGGCATTCATGCCCGCCACTTGTTGGTGGCCATGCATCCGCTGGTGGATCAGGCCCATGCCGTGCGCAGCCTGGGCAACGACTGGCGCTCTCACCTGGGCCGTGACAGTCAGGTCAGCCTGATTGTCGATGGCGTGGACAGCCATGCGCCACCGGGTGTGGATGAGCTGGCGGAGACGGCAGGCGTACCACTGCTTGGCGGTCTGCCAATGGATTGGCGTTATCGGCTGCTGGCCATGAATAGCGGCTTGCCGATTCAGGAACAATCTCCTCGTTGCCGGTATAGCCGGAACTTGCAGGCACTGATCGGCAAGCTGGAAATGCAGCAGGATGATGTGGCTGGCCAGGGCTGGTGGCAGCGCCTGCGCAGTAATGCGTAATGAGTCATCAAACGGTTAGTGAACGCAACGGATAGCAGGAGCAGTCGTGGCCGGACGGATTGATGCCGAATATCAGCAGCTCAAGGATCGCACCCATCGCTGGGTGGTGGAGCGGCTGGATGAGGAAGGAATTGAGGTCGGCAATGCTGGCCGTGATCAGCTGTCGGATTTTGTCCGCACGGCGGTGGGTCAGCATATTGCCCTGAATCGGGTGCCGCTTTCTACGCAGGACCTCAATCAGCTGGCCCGCGATACCCTTGATGAAGTGACGGGTTTCGGGCCGCTGGAGCCGTTGCTGGCGGATGATCGCATCAACGATATTCTGGTGAATGGGCCGGACAGTGTTTTCATCGAGGTGGCGGGGGTGCTGCAAAAAGCGTCCGTCCGGTTTATCAATGATGACCATGTGGTGCGGGTCATTCGTCGCATGTTGGCGCCACTCGGGCGGCGTCTGGATGAGTCCAGCCCGATGGTGGATGCGCGCCTGCCAGACGGTTCGCGGGTGAATGCCATTATCCC
>NZ_LWFX01000363.1:0-1066 GCF_001635175.1 Alcanivorax sp. HI0083
GCGTGGCCTGAAGCGTGCAGCTGTTGTGTCTTGTCTCGATGGCCAGGGTGGTTCCCTTTCCGAGAGGCAAGGCGCAGCAGATGTGCGCTTCAGGCCGCGCCCTTCGGGTCTTCCAGGCTGGCCCGCACTCGTTGTTGCCCTTTTTCGATGGATGGACATACACCTTCAAAAGCGCGCCTAGATTGCGAACCAGCCTGAAAGACTGAGTACGCAAGGGGTTATTCAGAGGTTCCTTAGAGGATCGGCGCGTTTTCCACCGTGATGATCACTTTCCGGGGGCTGGCCTTGCGGCTTCGGTTGTAGTGCCAGGTGGCCTTGTGGGGCTTGTCGAAGACGCGGGCAGAAAGCTCGGAGAGTGGGGCTTCACAGGCATCAATCCGCTTGGCGGCGGCGTTGAACGCGGCCAGCAACTGGTGGTTGAGCGGGGCCTGCTGGCGGCTCACGGCGGCGCTGCATTGGCTGCCTTCGTCCACACTCAGGTAGTTCACCGCCGGGGAAATCAGCACAAACTGCCTGAGTTGGCGCTGGCTGGCGTCCACCACCTCAATGCACTGATGTACCCAGTAGTAGTAGCAATCCTGGGCGCGGGCGGCGGCGCAAGACAGCATGATCAGGCAAAGAATCAGGCCACGTATCATGAGGGGAGTCCTTCTCCTTCGCGCTGCTGGCGGGCGGGTTCCCACTGCAAAAGCACGTTTTCGGTGATCAGGTGGTCCGGAATCCGGTGGCGGATTTTGGCGTGCAGGTCCGGCAGTTCACTCCAGTGCAGGCCGGGCAGCATGTGATGGGCCGTGTGGTAGCCCAGGTTCCAGGAGGGCAGGTTGTAGCGTTTCAGTTCCACATTGCGCGAAGCGTGGAAATGGTCGTCGTAGCCGGTGCCGGCGTGTTGCCCGTAGGTATTGTCCAGCAACATGAACAGCATGCTGATCATGGGAATCAGGAAGACGATAAAGGCGTTGCGCGGGTCCAGCATGAAGGCGGCGGCCAGCGGGATATTGGCGAGCACCAGCAGACGCAGGAAGCGACGGTACAGTGCCGGATGCTGGCGACCGATGCGGTGGATTTC
>NZ_LWFX01000364.1:0-847 GCF_001635175.1 Alcanivorax sp. HI0083
GATACCAGTGTGGTTCGCCGGGTTAATGGCCGCCGCACGGTGACGCTGAATATCATTCCGCCCCGGTCAGTGCCGTTGGAAAGCGGCGTGGCCCTGGTGCGCACCATGGTCCAGCGGCTGCGTGACAACGGGGCCATTCCGGACACCATCAGCATTAGCCTGTCCGGCGCCAGCGACCAGCTGCAGGCAACACAACAATCGCTCAGCGGTAACTATGTGGTCGCCCTGCTGCTGGTGTATTTGCTGCTGGTCGCCATTTTCAAACACTGGGGCTACCCACTGCTGATCATGACCACCATCCCACTGGGCATTGCCAGCGGTTTGCTGGGCCTCGCGCTGATAAATGCCGCTGGTATCAGTCAGCCTTTCGACATGATTACCATGTTGGGCTTCCTGATTCTGATGGGCACGGTGGTGAACAACCCTATCCTGATTGTTCACGAAGCCACCCTGAACATGCGTGCCGGCAGCATTGCTGCGCAGGCGGTCAGCGATGCGGTGGCATCGAGACTGAGGCCCATTGCCATGACCACCATCACCACGGTTTGCGGCCTTGCCCCGTTGGTGCTGATCCCCGGTGAAGGGACGGAGTTATATCGCGGGGTTGGTGCCATCGTGCTGTTCGGCTTGCTCGGCACCGCCATCGTCACTGTTACTTTCCTGGCTTGCCTGACGGCGCTGATTTTTGGCCTGTCCCGCAATTCTTCTGCGTAGATTCAAAAATATCCCCGCTTTCCGTTGACCTCACCCCCTAAATTGCCCACAAAGAGAGTGTGCATTTGGACGCAAAAGGGGTGGGGCAAAATGTCCTGCCTGGATGTGCCGTATCGCTATCGCTATTTCACTT
>NZ_LWFX01000365.1:0-1238 GCF_001635175.1 Alcanivorax sp. HI0083
GACTTCTTCCTCAATGGAAGAGGTCACCGCCGAGTTGCCGATGTTGGCGTTGATCTTGGTGAGGAAGTTGCGGCCGATGATCATCGGCTCGATTTCCGGGTGGTTGATGTTGACGGGGATCACCGCCCGGCCCCGAGCCACTTCATCACGGACGAACTCCGGGGTAATTTCCGCCGGAATCGCCGCGCCGAAGCTCTGCCCCGGATGCTGGTTCACCGGCAGGCCCGCTTCGCGATGCTCACGCAGCCGCTGATTTTCGCGGATGGCGATATATTCCATCTCGGGAGTGATGATGCCCTGGCGCGCGTAGTGCATCTGGCTGACATTCTTGCCGGCGCGGGCGCGGCGAGGAATGCGCGTGTGCTCAAAACGCAGGCCGGCCTTGGCCACGTCGTTGGCCCGCTTGCGGCCATACTCGCTGGTCAACCCGGCCAGCTGCTCGGTATCATCCCGCTCATCAATCCAGGCAGCCCGAATAGGATTCAGCCCTTTACGGATGTCGATTTGAGTATCCGGGTCGGTATAGGGACCAGAGGTATCATAAACCGACAGCGGTGGGTTATCCTCGAACTTTCCGTCCGCCAATGGGGTCGGATGCTGTTGGATTTCTCGCATGGGGACACGAATGTCCGGGCGCGATCCCGTGACATAGATCTTTCGTGAACCCGCGATAGGCTGGCAGGATTCGTCAATGGCGTTGGCGATGGGGCGCTGATCGTCTGGCACGTCGGCCTCCAGAAGCAAATAAGAGAAATTCAGGAATGGCGGACACTATACGCCAGCGCCCAACAGCCGAACAACCGCGGAACTGGCCCAAACAGGCGGTGTTAATTTTCTGTACTTGCCAGTACCATAATGATTAACCAGACACACAAAAAGAGTGCACCAGAATGAAGCGTAGCCCGGCAACGCCCCTAGTTCTTCTTCTTACCTCACTGGCCAGTGCCGTTCAGGCCGCTGACCTTACTGAAGTCGCCAACGCAGCCTGGAGCTACGACGGCACCTGGCGCGCCGCCCGCCAGACCTGGGAAGCGGATCAGGAAACGCTGGTACAGGGGCGGGCCGCGCTGCTGCCGACCATCGATGCCAGCCACCGCCATTCGGAAATCAACCAAACCTACGAATCGACGGGTGACCTGGAGATAGACGGTAGATCTCGTTCCACCTCGGTGACGCTAACGCAACCGCTGTTCCGCCTGGATGCCTTCTACGGCTACAAGGAAGCCAAGTCGCTGACC
>NZ_LWFX01000366.1:0-893 GCF_001635175.1 Alcanivorax sp. HI0083
CTGCGGCATACGCACGTAGCCGGCCTGCTCCGGATAAGCACCTGAATGCAAGGCGAAGGGCATTACCAGGTCCAGCGTGTCCGGCTCCTGGTAGAAGGTCACCCGCAGGGGAGCATCACGGTCTTTCACCGGCCACGGCAAGCGGGTAGTTACGTAGACGTCGCGTTGATAGGGGGAATTGCGCTTCAGGTCGCGAATTTCCGACACCATGTGCATAAACGAAGCAACGGCGTCGTAATCATCCAGCAAAGCACCGATGGCATTGAAGTCATTCACCCGCAAATCGGCCACGCCCCGGAAAGTTTTCAGGCGTGAGGTATCATCGTCCTGGCGAAACACCTGGACGGCGTCCCGATCGGTGACCAGCACCCACTCCCCCTCTTCGGCCAGCACCGGCACCGCGACCAGTGATAACACCAGCAGGATTGTCAGTTTTTTTATCATCATCATCCTGACCAATATGGCGCACGACCTTCCCGGTATTGCGCTATCTTTACCGCTCTGTCTTTATTGTTTTTCTACAGGCACTCTTCGCTGTACTGGAACTATCTCGCTGCGCCAAGATATTAAACAGCCTGTTTAAGCGGCTACTTTATAACCAAGAGAGTAACGATTGTATCCCGGCAAACAGGCAGTTCGTGATCAAGACCACACAAATAATGGCATTTTGCCATGGCCGCCAAGCAGCGAGCCTATAAATAGGGCTCCATCATATGAGCCAGTGCATTGCGCACCCGCCGCCAAGGCGCCATTTGTCGAAAGCCGGCCTGATCCAGCCGCTGTGACAGCGCGATCCGCTCATCCAGCGCGTCATCAATCTGCTCCGCCAGCTCCTCCCCATAACATTCCAGATCAAACTCGAAGTTCAATCTCAGACTGCGGGCATCCCAGTT
>NZ_LWFX01000367.1:0-712 GCF_001635175.1 Alcanivorax sp. HI0083
TGCGGCCGTTAGCCCCAGCTTGCCAGGCACCGCACGGCTGGCTCTGGGTTTCAGGTCCAGCGCCATTTGAATGGCAATAACGATGGCAAATACACCAATGATCTTCTGCAGCATCGGGCCCTGAATTGACGCAGCAGTCAGCGAGCCAAGCCCCGCGCCAAGCAGGATGCCTAGCGTCATCCAGGCGAAAATGGGCCATTGCACCGCCCCTTTGCGGTGATGCTCCATCACCGAGTTGATGGACGTGAAGATGATGGTGGCCAGTGATGTGCCAACGGCCAGATGGGTCAATACTTGCGGGTCCACGCCTTGGGCGGTAAAGCTCAGAACCAGTACCGGCACGATGATGATGCCGCCGCCGACCCCAAACAGACCGGCCAATACCCCGGCGGCCGCACCCAGAACCAAATAAAGCAAAAATTCCATACTAAAACCCTGGCAAGCCAAAAATGTTGGCGATGTAGTAACAGAAAAATGGGATGGCGTGAGTCTGCCGTTGCCTGCGCAGGTTCATGCCCGGTGATCATTTTCCCATGCGAAATACCCCGCTAAAGCCATGCTGGGTTCGGGGGTGACTGGGCGTAAAGGGCGCTCAGGTGGTAACCGAGGCGTCCAGATTGCAGTATTGCCCTTTGAAGTACAGCAGGGGCTGTGTGGTGGTGGTTGGCTGCAGGCTCAGTGCCCGTACTTCACCAATCACGATCAGGTGATC
>NZ_LWFX01000368.1:0-1289 GCF_001635175.1 Alcanivorax sp. HI0083
CGGGCGGACAACCTGCTGCAATGGGACAAGCGGTACCAATATGCCATGGCGGCGGAAGTGGTGGCCCAGCAGGGGCTGATCGATGACCTGCAGGATGACCAGAACAATAACGCGCTGGTTGATGACTGCGTGGAAGAGCAGTGGGCAGTACAATTACCGCCCACCCCCTATGAAGACGCCATGCTCAGCGCCAGCGTCCAGGATCTACAGGGGCGTTTTAATCTCAATTGGTTGATTACGGCTCAAGGCGATGCCTTTGTTCGCGATCCAGAGGCGATTGACCGGCTTACCCGGCTCATCGAACTGACTTTCCCCCAGGAAACAGACGCGTCACGACTGGCCAACGAAATGGCGGATTGGCTGGATTCCAACAATATTGTGGATGGGGTAGAAGGGGCGGAAGACGCGGATTACCGTAACCGCCGGACTCCGAACATGCCGGCGGCCCATGAATCGGAAATGCGTGCCTTGCTCAGCTTCCAGGTGGCCAATCAACCCCAGGACAGCATGGTCTGGGGGCTGTTTACGGCGCTACCGCTGGGAACTACATTGAATGTGAATACGGCGCCGCCCCAGGTGCTGGATGCGGTGCTGGGCGGAATAGCGGGTGCCGGCGCAGTAGAAGCCATTGTCAAAGCCCGCCAAGAAGAGCCGATTACAACCGTGAGTGATCTGATGCAGCTTGCTCCTTTGAGCGCCCTTGACGCCGACGAAAAGCAGGCAGTTAGCGACCTTCTGGGCGTTAGCAGTGAATATTTCCAGGTGATGGTGGACGTGGAAGTAGACGGCCAATTAAGCCGATTGGTGAGTCGCTTGCGCCGGCGTAGCGGTAATGATGCGTCTACCGAGGTCTTCAGCCGGCAGGTAAGCCCGCTGCTGACCCCGCTCGAACCGGCCTGCAATCCCTTCTACAATGCCCAGTAAGATGCCCAGTAGGCGCAATGGTCAGTAACGACACTGTGGAATGATGCTCGCCTTGGTACACTGAGCCAGCGGCACATGCAGTAATAACAACGCAGATAACAACGAAAGGACACAGCAGCGTGGCAGATGCTCCACTGATTTATTTAAGCGGTGCAGGGGGAACAGAGCCGGATCTTGAAATTCCGGTGCTGTTGCAGCGCAACGCAACCGATGACGTACAGGCCATTAGCCTGCGTGATGCGCTGGAACAGTGTGCCGGCCAGACCCTCCATGTCATTATCAGCGTGGCCTTTGCCCGGCTAACCCATGTTTCCCTGACTCGCAAGCAGGCGCGCCATTTACAGCGTGTTCTGCCGTATCTGCTC
>NZ_LWFX01000369.1:0-1294 GCF_001635175.1 Alcanivorax sp. HI0083
TCACCGGCCAGATCCAGCCACAGGTGCGCTTCGTTCAAGTCCAGACGGGCACGGATACAGCAACTGCCCTTCGGTTCCCGCGAAATCGCAAACTGCTCTGGTAGAGCCTGGATAAAACGTTTGGCGCTGATCCGGTTATCACCCCGTACCTCTGCGCCGTGCTCAATGTGCACGTGTACCGGCGCATTGTTGCCCACCAAAGACAGCCAATCCTGGCTGGCAGCCAGCTTTTCCGGGGCAATATCAGGGGTGACCCCCAACGTGGCCAGATGCAACAGAACCCGCTCGGACAGGCGCGACCACAGGCACACCTTAAGGGCATCCGCAGAGCCCCCAGTGAAGCTCACGTGGGCGCGCCCGGTTTCTGTTACGGATATGCCCAATGAAGACAATCCATCACTGAGCAAATCTGCCAGGCCTGGCATGCAGGTGGCCACAAATTCCATTACCAAATCCTCTTAAGTGACTGATTCATGCCCCACCCGAAAAACTAACTGCTTGTTTTTCATGGCATTACACAAACGGTCATCAACCTGTCCTTTATACGTCATATGCTTAACCAGCACTGACCATATTGCTACATGGTATTCGACACCACCTTACCGCTTTCACATACTGAATGTGTCGGCCCCGCTACTTGGCTACATATTCAGCCGAGGGGCCATTTTTCGGTACCGCTATCTGTGAAAGGGAAAGCGTTTATGAAGCGACAAAAACGTAGTAAAGACGACCGCGCTTACAACCGGGGATACAACGCCGGCCTGGATGGAAAATCCCGCGAAGACTGCCCGTTTGGCACGCTCCAGGCACGCACCAACTGGATGGGGGGATGGCGCGAAGGTCGCACTGACTTTGCTCACGGAATGCTCGGCGTCGCCAGCATCCAGAATCTGAAAAATATCGGTTAATATCTTCCAGTTTCACAACGCCGACGCGTTCACGCGCCGACCCACAGGGCCCCACCCGGGCCCTTTTTAATATCCGTCTTTAATGTCCATCTCAATACGCAACCAGGATGAAAACCTTTTGACCACTGAGAACGCCCTCGCTGCACGAGGTTCGTCCCCTGGAAGGGAACGCCTACAGCGGCTTCGTATAAAGCGCTAGCAGGCGGCTGAAAACCCGTTGCGCCTTTAGCTCAAATGCCTTTCGGCCAGGCACGGGCAATATCACCGATCAGACCCGGCCCCTGGTAGATCAAGCCACTGTAAATCTGTACCAGGTCCGCACCCTGGCGCTGTTTTTCCAGCGCATCATCAGCACTATTGATGCCCCCCACGCCGATAATCGGGAT
>NZ_LWFX01000370.1:0-1086 GCF_001635175.1 Alcanivorax sp. HI0083
CCCACCGTGCCAGCTTGATGTATGCCTTTGCATGCCTGGTGCTGGAGCGCTTTGCCTTGCTCAGCGTTTGGGACGACTGGGTGAACACCCTGGCGGTGCTGGCCTGTCTGATTTTCTTCGCGCTGGCGATCGGCAGTTATATTCTGCACGGCATGCTTAAAGACACCCGCAACCAACTGCAAAAGCCACACAGCATGGGCTCGGCCACGGTACCGCAGGCGGCCATGACGGTATTTATGCTCGCGCTGATCGCGGCGGAAGTGGGTGGTTTCGCCGTGCTGTTCGCAGGCTTTGTGATGAGATGAGGGTGAGCTACGAGCTACGAAAAAAGAGAGGGAAGGCGGAAAATTCCCTGACGTTCCTTTTCAACGTTTCACTTTGAACGTTCAACTGAACCCGCGGGCATGGCGGTTATCGCGTGACACCGTACCCGGCCCGCGTTTCAGCTTGCAGCGTGTCCCGTGTTGCGTTTCTTATCAAGTGCAGTAGCGGCCGTACTGGCTCAGCGCCTTGCTGCTGTGTGGATCAACCGTATCGACCCAGACCTGCATGGAATCCTTGTTGCGATTGTTTTGCAGGTTGCTGAAATCCCCGGCGGTGAATTCGCCGAGCAGGGTATCCCCTTCCTGGGGTGTGATGCCATCCAGCTGTTTGACCAACACCATGCCCTTGCTGGAGTTCAGCAGCATGTAGTCGCAGCTCTGGCTGATAATGACCGTGGCTTGCTGATTGGCATGGGCGGCGTTGCCCAGCATCATGCATCCGGCCAGTCCGGCACCCATTATGGTGTATTTGAATGCTGACATATGGATCCCTTCCTTTTTTATTGTCCCACTCCACCTTCTACCTTTCACTTTACTGCCCCGCCGCGGGTGAACCTGTTGTCTAATCGCGGTAAAGCTGTAACCCGGTGTTGTGTTTTTATTGCGTTCCATCTGATTGGATATTGGCATACATGATGGCACTGCAACATCATCGTTATGGCTCTTTGTGCAGTAGGGAATAAGACTGAGATACTGGTGCTGTATAGGGCGAATTGGCCTGAACGGCGTCATTCGGTATGGGGCGGTTGTGGTGTGTTGTCAG
>NZ_LWFX01000371.1:0-1033 GCF_001635175.1 Alcanivorax sp. HI0083
TCAGGGAAATTCGAGATCGACAAAGCCAGCAATGAGCAGTTCATCTTTCGCCTGAAAGCCGGCAACGGCGAGATCATCCTCGCCAGCGAGCAGTACACCACCAAGACTGCCTGCGAGAACGGTATCGACTCGGTAAGAAAGAACAGCGCCGATGACAGCAATTTCGAACGCAAGGTTGCCAAAGACGAACGCCACTATTTCGTTCTCAAGGCCGCCAATCACCAAGTCATCGGTCAAAGCCAGATGTACAAGAGCACCAGCGGCATGGAAAACGGCATTGAGTCAGTCAAGAACAATGCCCCGGATGCAGCCCTGGAAGATCTGACCTGAAGGCCACATTACGACTCGCGCAGTCGTAAAACGCAAAAGACCGCACCCGGTATCCGGGCGCGGCCTTTTTTAACAGCGCCAGGTTCGGCGCTTACCTTCCAGCACGGTCAACCGCGCTTCAAGCTTCCTTCGGCCAGGATTCGCGCAGGCCTACCGTCTGGTTGAACACCAGTCGCTCATCAGTGCTGTCCTGGTCCACACAGAAATACCCTTCGCGCTCGAACTGGTAACGGGTTTCCGCCAGCGCACCACGCAACCCTGGCTCTACCCAGCAACCATCCAGCACAGTCAGGGACTCAGGATTGATGTGGGACAGGAAGGTCTGCCCCTCTTCCAGTCCCTTGTCAGGGTTGGCAGCACTGAACAAACGATCGTACAGCCGAACCTCGCAAGGCAGCCCCTTGTCCGCACTCACCCAATGAATCACACCACGCATCTTGCCCTGATCATCAGCATTTTCCGGGTTCTTGCCCAGCGTGTTCGGATCATAGCTGCAACGCACTTCCACGATTTCGCCCTGATCATCACGCACTACATCGGTGGCACGCACCACATAGCCATAACGCAACCGCACCCGGTCGCCCAATACCAGACGCTTGAATTTCTTGTTGGCCTCTTCGCGGAAATCTTCACGGTCGATATACACCTCCCGCGTCATCGGCACATGACGAGTCCCCATGGATTCATTCTGGGGATGCACCGG
>NZ_LWFX01000372.1:0-767 GCF_001635175.1 Alcanivorax sp. HI0083
CCTCTTCCAGTTGCCGGTGCTGGCCCCGACCCTGTGGAAAGCCGGCCTGGCCAAGGTCTGGCCGCAGGTACTGCGCCGCACCGAAAACCTGCACAGCGAAGTCAGCGCCACTCAACAGCAGGACGGCGTGCACGGTATCGAACTGTACCGCGCCAACATGCTGCCTTGTCTGCTCAAGCCCCGGGAGCGGCATACCAAAGTCCCGGTGCAGCTGATCGTTGCCCGCGAAGACAACTATGTGCGCCCGGCCATGCTCGAAGACCTGCCCCAGTGGACAGATCGCCTGTGGCGCCGGGAAATAGACTGCGGACACTGGAGCCCCCTTCTCCAGTATCCGGACGTGACCGCCGGCTGGATCAGTGAGTTCATCCAGCATGTTGAAGGCGCCCCCGCCAGCGAGGCGCTCAAGCGCGCCCAGGTCAATGCCGACCCGCAGCCCGCAGCAGATAGCAGCCATCCGGGAACCGGCAACCACGCCTCTACGAAGCACCCGCAGGAACGTAGCGTAGCGGAGTAACGCACGCAGTGCGGCCCGAAGGGTGAGCGAAGCGAATAACCTGCCTGCGGGTGATCCGAGCCTGGGCGAGGCAAGGATTCCAGAAGCGGGTTACGAGTCACGAGTTTCGAAAATCAAAAAAACCAGCCAAGTACGGGGTTTGGGGTTTTGCCTTTCGAAACTCGCTTCTCGCAACTCGAAACTCTCACCTCGCCCAGGCTCGCCCGCGTTGTTGCGTGATGCATGTAGCGTGCTGCGTCTCCCCTTCTAG
>NZ_LWFX01000373.1:0-745 GCF_001635175.1 Alcanivorax sp. HI0083
TGCCACTGCTGCGCCAGCTCTGGATCAACCCCTTGGTTTCATAAAAGTGCAGGGCGGATACCGCAACCCCGCTCCGGTCTGCCACTTCCCCCACGGTCAGGGCTTTACCGATATCGTTTGCGTTGATGAGGGTCATAGCTGCTCCCTGTCTCTTTCAATATTGACCTCAATATTGATTGAGGTTTTACGCTGAGCCTTCATTGTCGTCAACTGTTCAGGAGGTAATATGGCCACGCGCGATCCGCTGACTCTGGCTCTGGTGTACGGCAGTACCCGTGAAGGGCGTTTGTGTGACACTCTGGTCAATTGGGCTGCAGAGCAGATTCGGGATCTGCCCGATTTTGCGCTGCAGGTGATTGATCCCCGTGATTTTGCTGTGCCGGCGGATTTTCCGAATGCAGCATCCGCCAGTGTGCGGCAGTTGCATCACAGGCTGACAAAGACCGATGCCTTTTTAGTGGTTACGCCGGAGTACAACCACAGTTTTCCAGCCATCCTCAAGCAGGTCATTGATATCTCCAGTGCGGCCTGGAAAGCAAAGCCGGTGGCGTTTATCAGTTATGGCGGGGTGTCCGGTTGGTTGCGAGCGGTAGAGCTGTTACGGCTGGTCTATGCCGAGTTGCATGCAGTGACAGTGCGCAATGTGGTGAGCATCATCAATGCCGGTGACGAATTTGATGCCCATGGGCGCTGGCAATCGGAGGAGCAGAAGGCCCGCGCAGAGAAGCGTCTGGCGCAGCAAATG
>NZ_LWFX01000374.1:0-526 GCF_001635175.1 Alcanivorax sp. HI0083
AGCGCACCTGCAACTGAGCACCGACCCCGCCGTCATCAACATGAGCTCCGCGTCTGCGCTCTACGGGGTGCCTTACCTGGCCTCTTATTCCGCCAGCAAGTTTGCCGTGCGCGCGCTCACCGAAGCACTCAATATCGAGTGGGCCCGCCAGGGCATTCGGGTGGTGGATATCATGCCGCCGTTTGTGAAAACGCCGATGCTGGACAACGCTGAATTCCGTGCCCCGGTGGTGGACCGCATGGGGGTGAATCTGACCGCCGACGACATTGCGGCCAAAGCCTGGCAGGCCGCCAATGAAAACGTCGCGGTGCATAACCCGGTCGGCGGGGTGTTCAAATTCATCAAGCTGCTGGACAAGGTGCTGCCCAGCGGCTCCACCAAGATGACCATGACGTTTCTCAGCCGGGAATAGTCCGCGTCAGGGTTTCTCCGGCGGCCGGGGAAAACGGATTTTGACCTTGCGACGACCCCATTCGCGGGCCGCCTGCAAATTCTCTCCCATATAGATATCAATCTTGCGTTTCCA
>NZ_LWFX01000375.1:0-754 GCF_001635175.1 Alcanivorax sp. HI0083
GATCAGGTGATCGCCGGCCTCGTATTCGGCATGAATGTCACAGTCCAGCCAGTGCAGGCTGCCACCAATCACCGGGTTGCCCAGAGGCGACGTTGCCCAATCGGTTTCTTTCCACTTGTCTGCGCCCTGTTGCGCAAAGAGGTTGGATATCGCTGCCTGTTCGTCAGAGAGGATGTTCACCGCAAACCGGCCCGCACGACGGATCTTGGGGTAGCTGAAAGAATCGCGCTTCACACTGAATGACACCAGCGGCGGGGCTGTCGATACGCTGTAGAACGACTGACAGGTAAAGCCGATGGGCTCGTCATCGATGTGCGAGGTAATCACAGTGAGCCCGGAGGCGAAATGGCCGAGCGCTTTGCGAAAGTGCAGAGGGTCGATGGCCGTGGTGGTCAGTGACATAGTGATTCCAGAATAGGGGATAACGCAAACGGGTAGCTCAGGGAAGAGACGGCGCGATCTGGCGCTCGCTCTTCCCACAGGATTCAGGCAAGTTCATTGCGCACGATCTCGGCACCGGCACTCAATGCGCGCAGCTTGCCTCTGGCAACCTGGCGAGGCAGCGGCGCCATGCCGCAGTTGGTGCACGGGTACAGCTTGTCGGCATCCACGAACTGCAGCGCCTGGCGCAAGGTGTTGGCAACTTCCTCGGGGCTTTCAATGGTGTGGGTCGCCACATCGATGGCGCCCACCATCACTTTCTTGCCGCGAATCAACTCAATCAGATCCATGGGCACATGGGAGTTGTGGCATT
>NZ_LWFX01000376.1:0-9973 GCF_001635175.1 Alcanivorax sp. HI0083
GGCCTTTCACAGCACCCCCGCCAATCGCGGCGGCAGCGGTGCTACCCAGGTGCTGGTACGTAAAAACAGCCAGGCCCGGCAGAAGAATCGCGAGTTCTTTATCGAAGCGGGCAAACAGCAACGCTGAATCACACCTGTGCCGGCCGAACAGACAGAACCGGAGGGATAAGCGCATTCCCTCCAGTCAGCGATACCCTATCGCTTAATCCGATTCAGCCCGTTGATTGCCGCCACCCGGTAAGCTTCGGCCATGGTTGGGTAGTTGAAGGTGGTATCAATAAAGTACTCCAGCGTGTTGTTTTCACCGGGTTGACGCATGATGGCCTGACCCACGTGGACAATCTCCATGGCTTGATAGCCAAAACAGTGGATACCCAACACCGCCAACGTCTCACGATGAAACAGAATTTTCAGCATGCCTACCCGCTCGCCAGTAATTTGCGCCCGGGCCAGGTTTTTGAAGAAGGCCTGCCCCACGTCATACGGCACTTTGGCTTCGGTCAATTCCTGCTCGGTCCGCCCAACGCTACTGATCCCGGGAATGGTATAAATGCCCGTGGGCACGTCTGTTACCTGGCGCACTTCGTCACCAGCAATGGCGGCGGCACAGAAACGCCCCTGATCGTAGGAGGCGCTGGCCAGTGATGGCCAGCCCACCACATCACCCACGGCATAGAGCGTGTCCATCTCAGTCTGATAGCGCTCATTGACCTTGAGCTGCCCACGACTGTTGGCTGCAACCCCCACATTTTCCAGGCCAATATTCTGGGTGTTCCCGGAACGGCCGTTACACCACAACAAGGCATCCGCGCGCAGTTTCTTGCCGGATTCCAGCTCCAGCGTTACGCCCTCGTCATCCGCCGTCACCCGTTTGTAGTGTTCACCCTGGCGAATGGTGCAGCCTTGCTCACGCAGGTGATAGCTGAGCGCATCGGAAATTTCCGTATCCAGAAAATCCAGCAAGTGCTCACGGGAGTTCACCAGGTCCACCCGGATGCCAAGCCCGGTGAAGATGCAGGCATACTCCGAGCCGATGACCCCGGCACCATAGACTAGGATATGCCGCGGCGTATGGTCCATGGTCAGGATAGTATCCGAGTCGTAGATGCGCGGATGAGAGAAGTCCACGTCATCCGGGTGGTAGGGACGTGATCCCGTAGCGACCAGAATATTGCGGGTTTTCAGCAAGTGCTGGCGGCCTGCATGGTCATCGACCCGCACTTCTTGCGGTGACAGAATCTCACCACGACCCCCGAACACGGTAACCCGGTTACGGACATAAAAGTCCGTTCGAACCTGCACCTGAGAGTCTATTACCTCGCGGGTGCGGGCAATCAGATCCTGCCAGCGGATTTCGCGGGGCTTGATGATGCCGCGTAGCAAGGGATTCCGCTGGGTACGAATCACCTGTCGCACCTGATGCCGCAACGCCTTGGAGGGAATCGTGCCCCAGTGGGTGCAGTTCCCGCCCAACGACGACTGATCCTCTACGATCGCCACCTTTAGATCTTTCTTGGCCGCCTGCATCGCCGCCGCTTCACCCGCAGGGCCACTACCAATCACCACAAGATCCCAACCGGCACTGATATCCATTCACCTCTCCTTTCTACTGTTACAGAGAGTATAGGGAGGTAGCGAGACAAGCACGAGTTGGACTAGAGTCGAAACACAGCAAGGAGGAAGATCATGGATGACCACAGCGGCAAAAAAACCTCACTGATTGCCCGCGGCAGCCGTAAATCCGGGCACTGGCTGATCACGCACCCCATGGGGGCACTACAGATTCTATTGGCGCTTTTGGCCATCATTATCGTTTTTCAGAACCTGGAACCCACCAGCATCGACATCCTGTTCTGGACCCTGGTGGACGTTCCCAAGCTTGTGTTGCTGATGGCCAGCATGCTGTTCGGGGCAGTGGTGTGGGAAACCCTGCGGCGGGTGCTACGCCGCCACTCGGCGACGCAGCAAAAGGATTAGCCCACCCAACATGGCCCAGCCAAGACTACCACCCGACCCGGCCGAGGTTTCGTCGTTGGGGTAAGTGATAGTGAAAGTGGCTTGTTTAGAGGTAACGTCACATTTATTGTCTTCGACTGTCACCGTAAATGTATCCTTGAAGGTATTGTAATTCCCTTCGGGGACATAGGTGATTTGCCCCGCCACATCCAGGAAAATCCCATAACCTACCGCGTTATGATTCTCATCCTTCTTGCTAAAACTGGGCTCTTTGACCAAGTTGACCTGATATCGCCTCTTCGGAGGAGAAATACCGTCCGACCACATTTCTTCCCAATCGACAACCTGACCCGGATCATCTGGGTCAGACATGCTTAGCGTGAATTCTACGGATTGGCCAGGGTCATTCAGACGCGAGAGGCTTTCCAGTTCCGGCGGTTTGTCGTTAATCGTTAACTCAACCGTAGCCCAGTCCGACGTATCTACAGGGTTAGCCCAATCCGAGCAATCACTTGCATTCCCAGAACATAGCCCTTCGCTATCCTGAAATCGATACAGGAAAGCAGTTTTTACCGGAGCGTTAGCGGTTGCACTACATACCGAATCAGCGAACGCAGGGCTGGGTCGTGACGGCTCATCAACCAATGACGGAGGCGTATAAAGAATAACACAGTCATCTGCTACATCCCCGTCATCAAAAACATCTGGATTCGCATCAATAATGAACTGCGGAATCGGATCGCCACAATGCAGGTCATAACCGTCGCGATTTTCATTATAGTACTGCCAAACAAAATCGATGGTCTCGACAACATCGTCACCATTCCCATCTTGGTACGTCAGTTCAAACCGTGTGGGATCCTCAGCACTCTGCACAAAAAACTCACCGGTTCCCACATATACAACAGGATCCGCGTCCGGATCATCAATCTTGGCACGCTCAAATTCGAATATGCCGTTTTTAAATATGACGGGATCAACGCTGTCATCCAGCAAAATAATTTCTGCTCCATCGCTGGCCAGATCATTATCTAAAAGATCTACGCTAGCGCGAAGCCCTGAAGAAACCGCATTACTGCCTTCGTCATCTCCAGCCGTTATCTGCTGGTACTCATAAGCACCAAGGTCACAACGTCCTCCCGCTGTTCGAGAAATTCCCCGCAAGTCAACAGACCGGCAGTTTAGAGGCGAGCTGGCACCCGCCGCCAGTGAGGCCTCATCATTGCCCGCATCTACCAGATCACCATTCGGCTCTATCGTCAGGTAGGGCGGAGCATAGTTAGTATTCGTTCCTGTACCCGGCTCATCGGTCAACATATCAGCAAGCTCTGCTACATCTACGTTTTCCAAATTCGTAGCGTCAGGATCATCACTCTTTGCCGCGCAAGCTGTAGAAGAAAAAGCATTATAAAAACTCTCTTCCAACTCTGCCGGCTCTGCTCCCACGCTTGAGGTACAAGCACCGCTATTGAAGTAGATGCTGTTCGACATTTTAACTTCAGCATCCGAACCATTCCCTAAATCGATCCCCGCATCATTATCCCGGAAGGTCGCATTCATAAGGTTGGCATTCACCAAACTATTGGTCAGATCGAGAGCCGCTCCGCCCTCGTTATCGAAAAAGGTACTATTGGCAATTTCAATCCGGCCTTTAGCAATATTAGCTTTCAGAACGCTGCCTGCGCCTGCCACCGTATTCCCGGCAAAGGTGCTGTCGACCATGGCGATTTCGATACTTTCCTCGTTCTGAGAGGTAGTAAACAGAACTCCACCGTTCGTCGCATGATTATCATGCACATAGGTTCGATTGAACGTCAGTAACTTCTTGTTGCCCGCATTACCGCGAACATAGACCACGCCACCGGACTCGTCTGCCTGATTTCCAGCAATCACAACCCTGTCAAAAATTATTGACCCGCCAGTCAGAATTGCCGCACCGGACCCGCTATCACCAGCGCCTTCCGCTCTTCCACCTTCCAACGTCAAATACTGGAAGGAGACTGTCGGGTGCGCGGACTGTGGGTTAATAGGCCGCACTTCGAAAAGTCGATGATCTCCCTTACCTATAATCTGCGTTACGGTGTCCTCGTCATCATCCGGATCATCAAGCACCCCCTTGCCCACAAGTTCCACGCTACTGTCAACAATCAAGGTATCTGCTAACTTGATCTCAATGGCAGGAATAAGAATACGGTCTGTTGAATTAGTGCCATAGGCGCAATCCGGGTTTCCGTCTCCAGAGGCATTCGCTAACGCTTCGCGCAAGGTGCAAATGCCATCGCCCTTGATGGCAGGCGATTGATCCTGGGCTTCAGGGCTTGGATTATCTGTATCCCCCACCACATCCACCACGATATCTTTTGCCAGCACAGGACCAGACAGCATGGTTATCAGCAATATCAGCGCTCGATTGTGGCGGCGCAGCATTCCCACCAAAACCAGCAACAGCAGCAGACCAGCGCCTTGGGCTCCAATGCTCTTTTTCTCCGTCAAGCCACTTGCGGGCTCTGATACCAAATTCGCAATATCATTAAAACCTCGCCCCGTATCGGTGCCACCCACAAAGGCGCTTTCACTCACCTGGTAACGTAGTTGGTCCACGCCATGGAAATTATCGGACGGGGTGTAGCGAATTTTCGGATAAAACCGGTCCACTTCACTGTCATCCACATCACTGGACAACTCTTCGCCATCGGTATCCAGGCGAATAATTTCAATCACGGCACTACCACGACCCGGTGTCGTAATGACGTCCAGACACTCCGGATAAGTCGAAGGATTGTCATAATCAAAACCAGACACTAAACCACAATCCACCCAAGTATCATTTCTGTCATTCTCGAGCACATCAGCGAGAACGGACTGACCACTGATCAAGGCAATTTCATCAGACTGGGCCGTCGCGCGTAGAAATTCCACTGCCCCAACATCACAACGCCCACCGGCCCCTGCACGGGCCTTCCCTCGGTTATCGTTGGTTTCACACAAATCTGTTGTTGCTGTTTCGGGGTTGCCCCGGTCGAGCAAGCTAGGGGCAAAGTCGTCACCTCCAACTCCATCCACACCAACTACGGCCAAAGGCAATGGATTCGGCAAGTAACCAGGATAGGGACCATCCAGCTCTTCCGCTGTCATCGGGTCACAACCGCCCTCCTCCGGGCCTCCTGCTCCCTCTGCATCAACCTCACAAGCGATGCCGCCTTTGCCTAGAAAAATATCTGACTGAGCCGTATTGGGGTTAACTGTCGCCCCCGTATCCATATTGTTAACACAGCCAGGATCATCGGTGATCACATACTCAATACGAGCAGCAGTGGGACGCGTGGTTTCTTCTTCCACAAGAGCGGTACCGTCACAGGCGCCCTCATTACCGACAACAACAGAATGCAGGATATGGGTGGTTGGTCCCTGTTCATCCAGGTCAACGTCAGGGTCAACAGGAATGCCTTCCAGGCTCAAGCCAATACCGTCATTGAAAGCGATAGTCATATTCAGCAATCCGGATGCGTAATTTTCCCTCTCAACCCGGATACCCCCACTGCGATTATTGGCCAAGGTACCGTTTGATAAACCAAACTGTACTTGCGGTTCGTCTTCCTCAACCCCTTCATCATCAAGTTCTGGTACAAAAGCAGCTATGTAAATAGTGGCGCTCTCTGCAGTCCAAGGATCAACCGCGTTTCCGGCCATGTAAAAACCGATGCCAGTAAAACCGCCACGAAAATCATCAGAGGTAGCGATGACAGCACCGTTTTCCCTGGCAACGTTATTCTCAAAGCGTCCTCCCTTCTCAAATGACAAGACGCCTTTCCCAGCCAGGTAAATCGCGCCCCCCTGTTTGGCGCAGCCATTCTGAAGCGTCATATTCTCAGCAATAATCACGGTACCCGAAGAACGTATCAGGCCGCCCTCGTCAACCGCTAGGGAATCCGTACAAACAAGTGGGTCGTCAGCATCGCTGGCAGGCCCCAAACGCATGTTTTTCACGGTAAGCGAGTTGCTTTCTTGAATGTTGAACAGGCTGGCAGGCCCAGCGCTCGGAGCAGGGGCCAGAGCCGGTAAATTATCCAGGTCAGGATCTTCAAAAGCCGCCAACGCCACAGTAAAGCTGACCTCACTTTTCAGCTTTATATCTTCCGAGCAGGGATCATCCGAACAGTCAACCGGCTGCTGAACTGGTTCGTCATCAGGATCATCCGGTTCAATAGTTTCAAACCGGACCTTCAAACCTCCACTAATTGGCAGCTCACCCTCACTAAGAAAGTAGGTTTCACCAGCAACCAATTTGATCGTGTTCGAACCTGTGCCTGCCTCACAGCCATCCACGGCAACTTGATAATTGCTTGCATAGACAGCCTCCCGCACAGAGCAAAGGCCATCTTTCTCAGCAAACCGCACCTCATAAGTCGATTCTTCACCGGCATCATCGACACGCACGACCTCTTCGAATGCCACGTCCGAGGTGGTCTCGATATTGTAAGTCGTTGCATGGGAGGTGGCCGCAAAAATCAAGGCGCAGCCAGCAAGGCACTGCCGTAGCCCAAGGTGGCGCATTCTGTTCTCCTGCAGGCTTTGTGCCTGGCGTTATTGTTCTAATGTGGTTCTTGCGCTTTGTGATACACAAATATCTGCACCGTGTCGCCTGCCGAGCGTGCCACGAGGCGTGTAACCCAATGTTATAAAGCGCAATATATCGCCTATTCAGGTAGCGAACTGTTGTTTATTCGTTAAGCGCCCATTTTTACCACCCCAGCGCATCCTTGACAAAGGGAATCGTGACAGAGCGCTGTTGCGCCAGGGCCAGACGGTCCAGATCGCTCAATAATTCCATCAAGGCGCCAGCGGACCGCTCACTGCGCAAGACGATGTAATGGGCCACTTCCGGTTCCAGTCGCAAGCCCCGCGCCCTGGCTCTTTCCTGTAATAGCGCCTGTAAATCTTCGTCTTCCAGCGACATCAGCCGGTAGACCGGGCCCGCCGCCAAACGGGTAGCGAGATCAGGCAGCATCAAGCCCATTGCCCCCGGCGACGCATTGGCGGTGACCAGCAATCGTCCACCCAACGACATCAGCCGGTTATAAAGGTGGAACAGGGCTTCTTCCCAGGCAGGCAGGCCGGCAAACAACTGACAATCATCAATGGCCAGCAGCCCGAACTGTTCCATGGATTCCAGCACTTCCGGAACCAGTGGAATGATTTCGCTGGCAGGCAGTAGACAAGCATCCAGACCATTGTGCTGGGCCAGTCGCACTGCACCCTCCAGCAAATGACTTTTGCCCTGCCCGTTACCTGCCCAGAAAAACGCCTGCCGGTCGACACCTTCCACCGCCTCACGAAGCCCGGCAATGGCAGCGCCATTGGGACCCGCGTGGAAATTATCCAGGGCATTGCCCTCGCGAAGCTGCAGGGCCAGGGGAAGTTGCGCACTCATGGAATCAACGCCAGCAGTAATGCCATTGGGGCCCGGCCACCGCCGGATCCGGGCAGGCGCGCAACTGGGGAGACAGCTCCAGCAGGTTGCGCAACTGCTCGTCGCTGGCACTGAAATCCAGCCCAAAGGTCAGCGTAGTACCGGAGGCCTGTACCAGTGAGGCTCGACGCATCCCGCTCAGGCCCGCCAGAAATTGTTGTAACGTAAACCAGTCCTGCAGCTGGTCGACCTGATCCACCACCAGCAGGGTGCGCAAATCGCTTACTGCGCCTTTCACCGCATAGCGGGCGGCCAGCTGGTCGGTGACACGGTCGATCAACGCAGTCACGGCCTCCCCGTCGTTCGCCGTTTTCTCCCGGCCGTCTTCCAGAGTGCTTTTGTCTTTCAGGACTCGCCAGCTCACCGTGGCCGGCTCACCCTGATACAGCACAGCAGCAGCAATCAGCTCATGGGGGTAGCGGCTGGAGGCGTCACGCAATTGCTGATCGAAACGGCCACGGATGTCTGCCACGTTCAAACGCCCCTGATCCTCGCTATCCCACTTCGGGATGACGAGGGTCAGGCCACGTCGCTGGGCTTGCGCAACCAACTGCGCATAAAGCGGGTGACCGTCCACCACCATCTCGCCGCGGCCTGCGCCCTGCTCCACCAGCCAAAGCAGCACCCTGGGCCGAGGCATCCCCCACACCGATGCGCCCTGCTCCGCCATGAAGGCCATCAGGCCATTCACGTCATAACGGGCCTGCAAGGCACTGCTGCCATCATCCAGCGTGTTGTAATCGTAGCGGGTCACCCAGCGATCCAGCCGTGAAGCGGCTTCACTAGCCACCGCCTCATTGAGTACATCCCGCTGCCCGCTCAGACGCACCAGCATCTGCTCCAGGCCCTCAGCCAACGCGTCCTGCCGCTGCTCGTCGCCACGGCCATCCACCGGCACCTGCACTGTATCCAGCGATTCTGCCTGGGCCAGCAGGCTCCATCCCAACAACACGGCCAACAATCCAATAAAACGCATGGGCGCTCATTCCAACCGAAAATTCAAGCGCGCTATTATCACCTATTCACCTCAGCCACGCGAACCCGTTTCCGGCAAATTACAGGGCAAATCCCTGAGCGAAGCGACCTTATCTGTCGGACGAAACCCGCTTTCCCTGAGTTTAACGCCCCAAGGCGTCACGCAGAGGTTCCCCAGCAGGCAGGCCCGTTGCTAGAATACGCGCCTTCACCAACCCGGAGCCCCCCATGACCGAACAGAAACGGCCACTGACGTACCGTGACGCAGGTGTCGATATCGACGCCGGTAACGAGCTGGTTAAACGCATCGCCCCAGTTGCCAAGCGGACCCGTCGCCCGGAAGTGCTGGGCGGTCTCGGCGGTTTCGGCGCCCTCTGCGAGTTGCCCACCAAGTACAAGAACCCGGTTTTGGTGGCAGGTACTGACGGTGTGGGTACCAAGCTGCGGCTGGCCATCGACCACAACCGCCATGAGAAAGTGGGCGTCGATCTGGTCGCCATGTGCGTTAACGACCTGATCGTGGGCGGGGCCGAACCGCTGTTCTTCCTGGATTACTACGCCACCGGCAAGCTGGACGTGGAGATTGCCACCAGCGTGGTCACCGGTATTGGCGAAGGCTGCGAACTGGCCGGTTGCGCCCTGATCGGCGGTGAAACCGCAGAAATGCCCGGCATGTATGAAGGCGAAGACTACGACCTGGCGGGTTTCTGCGTCGGCGTGGTGGAAAAAGACGGCGTACTGGATGGCAGCAAGGTCGAAGCCGGCGACAAGCTGATCGCTCTGGGCGCCTCCGGCCCCCACTCCAACGGCTACTCCCTGATTCGCCGTATCATGGCCCAGGCAGACACTGACATCGATCTGGACGGCAAGCCGTTGATCGAGCACCTGCTGGAACCCACCCGCATTTACGTGAAATCCCTGCTCAAGTTGATTGAACAGGTGCCTGTCCACGCCATGGCACACATCACTGGCGGTGGCCTGCCAGAAAACCTGCCGCGGGTGCTGCCGGACAACGTCCGTGCCGTGATCGACACCAAAAGCTGGGAATTCCCGGCCGTATTCCAGTGGTTGCAGCAGGAAGGCCAGGTACCCGCCTTTGAGATGTACCGCACCTTCAACTGCGGCGTGGGCATGGTCATCGCTGTCCCCGCCAGCCACGTGGACGACGCCCTCGCCCTGCTGGAAGCCGAAGGCGAAAACGCCTTCCTGATCGGCGAAATCCAGGCCGGCGACGGCGAGCCAGACGTAGTGTTGGACGGACTGCCAGAGTGACACACCAGCTGGCGGTATTGATCAGCGGCTCAGGCACCAACCTGCAAGCGATCATGGATGCCCAGAAAGCAGGCACTCTCGACGCCGAGATTGCTGTGGTGTTCTCCAACCGCGCCAACGCCGCCGGCCTCGAGCGGGCCGCACAGGCGGGCATCCCCACGGCCAGCCTGGACCACCGCGACTACCCGGACCGGGAGCAGTTCGACCAGGCCATGATCGAGGTGCTCACCCCCTATGCCCCGGATACCGTCGTGCTGGCCGGTTTCATGCGCATCCTTTCAGCTGTCTTTGTTCGCCATT
>NZ_LWFX01000377.1:0-726 GCF_001635175.1 Alcanivorax sp. HI0083
CATAGCCGGTTCAGGTCCAGGTGTTCATCCAGATACCCCTGAGCCGGAGACGGGAACCCCGCAGCAATGCGTTCACTGAAAAAAGGCAGGGCAGACATAGCAACATACCGGGAATCCACAGTCGGACAAGCATGACAAAATACTGTCTTTATGTACAGTTATCGATAATCCAGCTTCACCCCAGGCTGTCGCCCTGGCGACACAAATGACAAGAAAGCGACAAAACGACAAACAACGCCTATCCACCCTCTGCAACTCCTGACGTAACTTACTGTCATAGACATTATGTGCGGCTCGCATCGCCTGCGAGCTCGCACCGGGCAAGCATGAGAGCCACTATGAACACGAAGAGTCATCACCGCTGGATGTCCGATTTTCTGGAAGAAATGGGCCTGCCCGCCCAAGCAGAATTTCAGGGCTACGTTCTGTTCAATCTGGAGCAGAATGCCTTTATCGCCACCAGCAGACACAACCCGGACAGCTCACATCAGCAACTGGTCAGGCCCTGCGCCTGGGCCCACTGTTATCCCTACATCATGCACGCCAGCGACGCCGCCAGCGGGCTGGGCGCCGAATACGAAATTCGCGCGCTTTTCCGGCTCAACGGCCGGTATCTGTCCTGTTCGGTGTGATTGGGCGGTCAAGGACTTGAGATTGAACGCAAGACGCTCGGAGCTCGACGATTGCGACTGGCATCCGGCATCAAGCGTCTAGCCCAGACATAAA
>NZ_LWFX01000378.1:0-900 GCF_001635175.1 Alcanivorax sp. HI0083
GTACACGCAAGGAACGCTCTACTTCAATAGTGAAGTCAACGTGCCCGGGGGTATCAATGATGTTGATACGGTGCTGATCGTACTGCTGGTCCATGCCCTGCCAGAAAGTGGTGGTCGCAGCGGAGGTAATGGTAATACCACGCTCCTGTTCCTGCTCCATCCAGTCCATGGTGGCAGCACCGTCGTGCACCTCACCAATTTTGTGAGACACACCGGTGTAGAAAAGAATACGCTCGGTAGTAGTGGTCTTGCCCGCATCTACGTGCGCACAGATACCGATGTTGCGATAGCGATTAAGAGGAGTCTTACGAGCCACGGTGCTAACCTCGATTCACTGGTTCAAATACAAAAACCGGCCTGTACACAGGCCGGTTTCACTCGCTTGTCTTCTGCCTTTAGAAGCGGAAGTGGGAGAAGGCCTTGTTGGCCTCGGCCATACGATGCACGTCTTCACGTTTCTTCATCGCAGCGCCTTTGCCTTCAGCGGCATCCATCACTTCGCCGGCCAGACGAGCAGGCATGCTCTTCTCACCACGCTTACGTGCAGCATCAACCAACCAGCGCATTGCCAGAGCAGTACGACGGCTGGGACGAACCTCAACAGGAACCTGGTAAGTCGCACCACCAACACGGCGGCTCTTTACCTCGACGGCAGGACGGATATTGTCCAGCGCCTTTTCGAACATCTCCAGGGAATCAGCCCCTTTGCGTTCGGTGATAATATCCAGCGCACCGTAAACAATACGCTCGGATACAGACTTTTTACCACTGACCATTACATGGTTCATGAACTTGGCCAGAATCTGGCTTCCAAACTTCGGATCCGGCAGGATCTCCCGTTTGGCGACAACGCGACGTCTTGGCATCGGATGTGTTCCTCTAACATTCCCGCTTTGGGCG
>NZ_LWFX01000379.1:0-503 GCF_001635175.1 Alcanivorax sp. HI0083
CACAGGTGTTGGGCCACGTTCTGAACAGTGTGTTCGTGGATACGCTGGAAGGGGATGTGGAGCGGCTGGAACGAATCAACCACACCCTGTCTGCGCTGGGCGAGCGCACCCGCAGAAAGCATGGTATCAAACTGCGCGAAGTGGACGTGCTGAAGATTTATCCCTCGCGGCCCATTGATGAAATCGCAGCGGAGCATATCCGTGAATTACCCCGGACCTTGCGTTTTTTTCTGCGCAGTTCCGGCGCGACCCGTTCCCCCGGGGCCAGTGCCATGAGTTATCTGCTGTTTGAGCCCGGTTTCACCAATGCCTTGATCGAGATGGGGCGCAAGGACGCCATGGCCCGTAAAGAGGAGATCATGGTGTTTCTTAACGATCAGCCGTTAATGGAAGCGGCTTCCGAAGAGCCGTAACGGTGTTTGCGGCGGAAGTGGCTGACAAAGCTGGTGGGGAAGTCAGTGATGATGCTGTGCACTTTCAGCTTGGCCAGTCGTTCGGCTTCG
>NZ_LWFX01000380.1:0-295 GCF_001635175.1 Alcanivorax sp. HI0083
CGTTTCATGGTGCTACCACAAGTTTGTGGTGGCATGGGGCAGGGCCGGGTGCAACCGGTAGCAGACCAGGGGGAGTGCTGTGGCAGGCATGTCACGGATTGGGCGCACGCTGGGCGTGTGGTTCGCTTTCCTTGGTGATCGTGTTGCCTGAGTCAGCGGCTCTCCGAGTTGTGTGCAATGTTTAGTGCGTAATCATGCTGGCAGCTGGCCAGTCTGTAATGCTTCACGCGATTGCCGTGGTTGTGGAGTATGAATGTCTCCTTGCGTCACACAGCAATGTGTAAACTCTTGTCTG
>NZ_LWFX01000381.1:0-738 GCF_001635175.1 Alcanivorax sp. HI0083
GAGTTCGAGCGATTCCCGGATGGGGTTGCCTCGCCTTCCAGCAGCGAAGAAGTTCGCGCACTGCTCGATTGGGCGTTGGCCCAGGGCATTACCGTGATTCCCTATGGCGGTGGCACGTCCGTGGCAGGACATATCAATCCCCCTGAGGGCGATGCACCGGTTCTGACCTTGAGCCTGGCGGCCATGGACCAGCTGATGGATCTGGATACGCAAAGCCAGATCGCCACGTTTGGCGCTGGCACACCCGGCCCCAAGGTGGAGCAACAGCTCCGTGAGCGGGGCTACATGCTGGGGCACTTTCCCCAATCCTGGGAGCTTTCTACCATTGGCGGCTGGGTGGCAAGCCGCTCCAGTGGCCAGCAATCCATGCGTTATGGCCGCATTGAGCAGATGTTTGCCGGTGGTCGAGTGGAAACGCCCAAAGGTACATTGACGATTCCTACCATTCCGGCCTCATCAGCCGGGCCTGACCTGCGGGAAATTATCCTCGGCTCGGAAGGGCGCATGGGGGTGATCACCGAAGTCAAAGTACGGGTCACGCCGTTGCCGGAAACGGAAACGTTTCAGGTGGCGTTCGCCCCGGATTGGGATACCGGCAAAGAGCTGGTGCGGCAGATGACCCAGGCGAAGATACCGCTTTCCATGCTGCGTCTGTCCAATGCGGAAGAAACCCGCACGCACCTGATGTTGGCCGGCCACGAAAAGCTGGTCGGTATTTTGCATCGTTACCTGAATGTG
>NZ_LWFX01000382.1:0-893 GCF_001635175.1 Alcanivorax sp. HI0083
CGACGCAGAACAGAACGGCGTCATCAAGAACGGCTCGAAAATGCTGCAGGCGGTAGCCAACGCGCGGGTGCCCAAAATCTCCATCGTGGTGGGCGGCTCCTACGGCGCCGGTAATTACGCCATGTGCGGGCGCGGCCTGGACCCGCGCTTCATCTTTNCCTGGCCCAATTCCAAAGTCGCCGTCATGGGTGGCCAGCAGGCCGGCATGGTGCTGCGCATCGTGGCCGAGGGAAAACAGCGGGCCAACGGTATCGAACCGGACCCCAAAGTGCTCGACATGCTGCAACAGACCACCGCCCAGAAACTCGACAGCCAGTCCACAGCACTCTACGGCACGGCGCGCTTGTGGGACGACGGCATTATCGACCCCCGCGACACACGCCAGGTGGTGGCCTACGCCCTGGATATCTGCGATGACGCAGAACAACGCCAGCTACACCCGAATTCATTCGGGGTGGCGAGACTTTAAACGTAATTGACAGTGGCCAATTAAAAGTTGACAGCGAAACAACGGACAGCACAGCGCCTCCGAACTGGGGTTTAGCTGTCAACTGTCCACTATCAACTTTCAACTCAAACACCTGAATAACTGACAAATACAGACATAGCAGCGCTCGATAAACCGAGCCAAACAAACACAGGGAGCCTCCCATGCAATTCACTCAGGAACACGAAGAACTTCGCCGTACCGTCCGTAATTTTGTCGACAAGGAACTGAACCCCCATGTGCGTGAATGGGAAGACGCTGGCCGTTTCCCCATTCACGAAGTGTTCAAGAAAATGGGCGATCTGGGTCTGCTCGGGGTCACCAAGCCGGAAGAGTTTGGCGGCATGGGGCTAGACTACTCCTACGGCATGGTTATGAGCGAAGAAATGGGCCGCGTCCATTGTGG
>NZ_LWFX01000383.1:0-1004 GCF_001635175.1 Alcanivorax sp. HI0083
CCAGCACCCGGTTATTGGCGGGCATGGCATGGTCTGCCAGACATTGTCGGCCGTGGCGGGCAAATTCCTGCTCTATCCATTCCTTGTCGCGGATGCCCCGCTGTGGATCGGCAGCTTTTAGCCAGTCTTCAAACTGCCGGTTTGAATCACTGGTGAACTGCCCGTCGTAGTTGAAGGGGCCGTAGACCAAGAATAATCCTGTTGTGCTGAGTCGTTGGCAGCCTTCGGCGATGCAGTGGGCGACCAGCGGTTGCGCCATGATGTGGAAGGTGTTGGCGGTGAATAGATAATCAAACGGGCCAGCGGGCCACTCGCCGGTGACATCCAGCGCCAGGGGCGGCTTGGCCGGGTTTGGTGTTTGGCTCAACCAATGGTGAATAGCGGGCAGGTTGTCGGGTACGTCAGAGGGTTGCCATTGCAGATGGGGCAGCTGTGCGGACAGCCAGGCGGCGTGTTGCCCGGTGCCGGCGCCGATTTCCAGCAAGGTGCCGGGGGCCTGACAGTGTTGTTGCAAAACCTGAAGGATGGGGCCTTTGTTGTTTTCGGCCGCCTGGGAGAAAGGAACCTCTGAGGGTGTCATGGCTACTCCTGTGAGTGAGTGGCCATGGCACCATCAAAGGCTTTTTCTGGCAAGGGAAAAGCGTGACTCCCTGGCTGTTACTTCTTGCTCATGTACTTCTGGCCCATAGCGACCAGCTTCTGGTAGCTGGTGGGCAACAGGCGTTGCATGGTGTCGACGGCAACCGCATCTGAGCCAATCAGAACACGACGCTTGTTGGCGCGGACACCCTTGAGGATGGTGCTGGCGGCTTCTTCCGGCGTTGTGCGGAACATTTTCTCGAAATCCTGGATGGATTGCTCCTTGCTGGCACCGGTGATGCGCTCAACGCCATCGCTCATGCGCGCGGCCTTGGCAATGTTGGTCTTGATGCCGCCCGGGTGAATGGAGGTGCAGGATACCGGGCTGCCTTCCATTTCCAGCTCGATGCGCAGGGATTCCGTGA
>NZ_LWFX01000384.1:0-770 GCF_001635175.1 Alcanivorax sp. HI0083
CATCCCAGTAGGGAAAGAACTGCTTGCTGGCTCCTTCGCGTTGCAGCAACGCTGCCATGGCAGGCAGGTCGGCTTCACCGGTTTGCCGAATTTGCACATCTTTTGGCAACCGCTGATGGCGCGCCCGGGTATACACCAGGCTGGTCTCGATAGTGCCATGGGGGTAATAGGTGGGCAGCCCGGCACGGCCACTGGCCACGGACCCCAGTGAGGCCTCGTTGTCGCGCAGCACCGTGGTCTGCATCCACTCCCCCTCAGACAACTGCTTGCGCAACTGGCGGAACAGGCGGTGCAGCACCAGGCCATTACGAAATTGCGGTGCGATACGTAAATCGTGTGCATAGCGGATCGGTTTGACCTCGCCATTCACCCACAGGTGGCGCCAGCCCACATTGTAGACAGCACCCAGTTCACCGGCGCCCCCCTTGGGCTCAGCCACCCACACGTCCGGCTTTTCGCAGGTCACCTGAGCGCCCCGAAAGTAATCCGGGTTCCGCTCAAAATTCAGGGTCACCGCGCCGTGCTGGGGCGTTCCCTGCAGCAGCGCCAGGATGGCTCCGTTATCCTGGTCACAGGCAGGCCGTATGCGATAACTCATACCGGCACCCCGCAATCTTGCGCTTGTGCCGTACGCGCTTCCAGCCAGGTTGGTAGCGCCCCAGCCCAATATTGCAGGGATTCCATTTTTATGTTGCCTTCGATCATGCCGCGTTGACGGCAGTGCTGCAGATAACGCTCACGCATGCCCGGGTGGATAACGCAGCGCAAAG
>NZ_LWFX01000385.1:0-704 GCF_001635175.1 Alcanivorax sp. HI0083
CAGATGGACTCCAGATACTTGGGACGGGCGTTGCGGTAGTCCACGTAGTAGGCGTGCTCCCACACGTCCACGGTGAACAGCGGGGCCTGACCCTTGCCGTGGGCAATCGGGGTGTCCGCATCGTCGGTGTTGACGATTTCCAGGCTGCCATCGCTGTTTTTCACCAGCCAGGTCCAGCCGGAACCGAAGTTACCGGTTGCCTTGGCATTGAACTGGTTCTTGAACTCGTCGAAAGAACCGAACGCCTTGTCGATGGCTGCGCCCAGATCACCACTGGGAGCACCGCCGCCATTGGGGCTGAGGCTGTTCCAGTAGAAGGTGTGGTTCCATACCTGGGCTGCCTGGTTGAACAGACCGCCTTCGGCGCTCTTGATGATTTCTTCCAGGGATTTGCCTTCGTTGTCGGTGCCGGCAACCATGTCGTTCAGCTTGGTCACGTAGGCGTTGTGGTGCTTGCCGTGGTGATACTCCAGCGTTTCGGCAGAAATATGCGGTTCCAGTGCATTTTTCTCGAACGGAAGCGGCGGTAATTCAAAAGCCATAATTTGTCCCCTGACATCATGTTGTCCCATTGCTCACTGCAACGGGCCGAAATTCCCCGCAGACAACCTGCCGGTGGCCTGCGGCCGAACGATAATAACAAGCTACCGGTCGTGTTCTCTACTCTGGCAAGGCTTTGCCTTTCGGTATCATAGACAAAACCT
>NZ_LWFX01000386.1:0-286 GCF_001635175.1 Alcanivorax sp. HI0083
CTGGCCCGCTCCGTGGGCGACTCCCTGCGTGACACCCTGGCCGACAGCAGCCGCCTGGCCGCGGAAAGCGTGCAGCCGATCATGGCCCAGTCACTGGCCAGCCTCAGCGAGCAGGTTCAGGGCACCCACGAAAAGCTCAACGCCATCACCGAACAGCAGCTCGGCACCCTCACCGAACGCTTCCGCGACACCACCGAGCACGCCGCCGAACAATGGCGCGCCGGCCTCGCCGAGCACCAGCAAACAAGCGCCCGGCTGGTCAACGACATCAGCACCTCCCTGGCCG
>NZ_LWFX01000387.1:0-6252 GCF_001635175.1 Alcanivorax sp. HI0083
CGCAAGTGCGGGGCTTTTTTATGGTGCAATGAACAACGATTATTCTGCGCTGGCCACCGCTTCCTGTTCCTGTTTTTCGTTTTCCTGCAGTTCTTTTTCTGCCTTCAGGCTCTCGTGCTGAGCCGGCGTACAACCGAGGCAACGAACGAAAGTATTCTTGCCCGGATTCATCACCAGCACTTCACCGGCTTCTCCCGGATTGCCCCCCAGCAGGCTGAACGGCAGCGTGACCACATAAAGGCCTGCTCCCACCACCGTGGATGCCAGCAGCAATGGGCGCGCAAAAACCGCGTCGCCGATCATCGCCATTTCCCCCGGCCGATCCAGCTGTGATTCAGCCGCCTGTGCCGTGACGGGCGCCATGGCAGCAAACAGCATGGTGGAGGCGAGTACGGATGCCACTACCGGGCGCTTTGCTCGCTTCATGGTGAGTCCCTCTTGTATTTTTATAGTTGAACCTGAAACCCTGACTTCATCGCGGCGCCTGACGCGAGCCTTCTCCGCCACAGAAGATTTTCTTCAGTCAATCGTATACCCATACGACATTCCTTCAGAAAACCTCCTGTGACAGCAAATTCTCACGCCATGCATCCACACTGAAATCACCGTTTCAAGTTAAAGTATCGCTGACATTGTTTCAGCTAAGTCGTTAATATTCCGACAATTGCATCACAATCTACACCTTTGTTCTTAGGCCAGCAATAGGTCTGGCGCTCAATCATTGATCAGCACCGACGCAAGGCGATCCCCCCCATCCTGCACCCCCGTCACCGCTGGCATTGCGGGCAATAGGCCGTACTGCGCTGGCCATGCCGATCCGCCTTCAGGATGGCTTCGCATTGCAGGCAGGGCTGGCCAGCGCGGCCATATACATTCAGCGACTGGGCAAAATACCCGGGCTGACCATCCGCACGGGTAAAATCCTTCAGGGTCGTCCCGCCCGCCTCAATCGCCCGGGCCAGCACCACCTTGATGGCCTCCGCCAGCGCCTGATAGCGCGCCAGGGAAATACGCCCGGCCGCCCGTGATGGATGGATACCGGCCATAAACAGGCTTTCCTGGGCGTAAATATTGCCCACCCCCACCACCGTGGCGTTATCCATGATGAAGCTCTTCACTGCCACCTTTCGCCCCCGGGAACGGGCAAACATCCCCTCACCGCTAAAAGCCTCACTAAGCGGCTCCGGCCCCAGCGACTGCAACAAGCTGTGTGGCTCTTCGCCGGCCTGGAACAGCACCGTGCCGAACCGGCGCGGATCATTGAAACGCAGCACCTTGCCGCTATCGAGCAACAGATCCACATGGTCGTGTTTGCGCAATGGCAAGCTCGCATCCACCACCCGCAGGGTGCCGGACATGCCCAGATGAATCAGCACCTGCCCGTGCTCCAGCTCGATAAGAAGGTACTTGGCCCGCCGGCGCAAGGCCACAACAGGGCAATCACGCAACGCATAAAGGGCCTCACTGACCGGCCAGCGCAGGCGCGGCTCACGCACCGTCACCGACGTCAAAATGCGCCCCTGCACATGCGGGCGAATGCCGCGCAGGGTGGTTTCCACTTCAGGTAATTCAGGCATAAGACAATCAGTTGGCAGTTGATAGTGGACAATTGACAGCGAAGGGCGCGCTGGCGCCAGCTATGTTACCTTGCTGCCAGTTTTTTTGTCTTTCGCTGTCAACTTTCAACTGTTAACTGTCAACTGATATGTCCGTTTCCTACTGGCTCGGCGTCGATACCGGCGGCACTTTTACTGATTTTGTTCTGCTGGGCGACGGTGAACCGCGCATCCACAAAGTGCTGTCCACACCCTCATCCCCGGAGCGGGCCATCCTGCAGGGCATCACGGAGCTTGGCCTGAGTGATGCCATGGCCAGCGGGCAGTTAGCCATTGTTCACGGCACCACCGTGGCCACCAACGCGGCCCTGGAAGGCAAGGGCGCCCGCACACTGCTGATTACCAATGAAGGGCTGGAGGACATTCTCCGCATTGGCCGCCAGAACCGGCCAGAACTCTACAATCTGACGCCCCCCAGCAACGCCTCTGCGGTCAGCCTGCTGCCCGCGCTCGGCTGCCCGGCACGGCTGGATGCCGCCGGCCACCCCGTGACACCGCTCACCGACGCCCACATTGCCACCCTGTTGAGCGCCGTCCGCGAGCTGGACCCGGAATCCATCGCCCTGTGCCTGCTGTTCAGCTACCTGAACCCGGAGCACGAACAACGGCTCAATGACGCCTTGCGTGATGCCGGCTTTGCGGTGAGCCCATCACACCAGATACTGCCCACCCGGGGCGAATACGAACGGGGCATGGCCACCTGGCTGAATGCCTGGCTGGCCCCCCGCGTCGCCGACTACCTGCAACGCCTGCAACAGGCCACGGCCCCCGCGCCACTGGCTATCATGCAATCCCACGGTGGCACCATTGCCTCTCAGCAGGCGGCCGATCTGGCCGTCAACCTGCTGTTGTCCGGCCCTGCCGGCGGGCTGGCCGCTGCCCAGCGACTGGGGCAGCAGCTGCAGCAACCGCAGCTGATGACCTTCGACATGGGCGGCACCTCCACCGATGTGGCCTTGCTTGATGGCGATATCCGCCTCACCCAGCAGGGCCACATTGGCCCCTATCCGGTGGCCGTTCCCATGGTGGACATGCACACCATCGGCGCTGGCGGCGGCTCGCTGGCCTATGTGGATGACGCGGGCCTGCTGCATGTGGGCCCGCAATCCGCTGGTGCCGACCCCGGCCCCGCCTGCTACGGCAAAGGCGGGCAACAGGTCACCGTCACCGATGCCAATGTGGTGCTGGGCCGGCTACAGCCGGACTTTGCACTCGGTGGCTCACTGGCGCTGGATGTGCCCGCCGCGGAACAGGCCATGGACAGGCTCGCCCAGGCCCTGGGCCTGACGCGCCAGCAAGCCGCCGACGGGGTACTGGCCCTGGCCAACGAACACATGACCCAGGCGCTGCGGGTAATCTCCATCCAGAAAGGCTTCGACCCCGCGGACTTCGCACTGATGAGCTTCGGTGGCGCCGGCGGCCTGCATGTCTGCGCGCTGGCCGACAACCTGGGCATGACCCAAGCCATTGTGCCGCAACGGGCAGGCGTCCTGTCCGCCGAGGGGCTGGTCTACGCCCCGCGCAAACGGGAAATGCTGCAGGCTCTGCCAGCACAGGTGGACGAATCCCTGTTGGACGAGCGTATTGCGCAGCTGCAGCAACAGGGCCAGACAGAACTGATGGCCGAAGGCGTCAGCGCAGACCGGATTCGCCACCGGGTATTCGTGGACATGTGCTACCGGGGGCAATCTTCCGTCCTGCAGATTGACTGGGGCCCCACGCTGGCCGACCGGGAAAGCCGCTTCCATACCGCCCACCAGCAACGCTTTGGTCACCAGCTGGGGCTCCCCGTTGAGCAGGTCAACCTGCGCGTCCAGAGCCAGGCCCAGAGCAACCCGCCAACCCAGCCGGACCGCCATACCCGGAGCGCGTCAGCAGAACGCCACATTACGCTACCAGGCATGCACACAGCGGCGGCCGTGTATAACCGTGAATCACTGGGCGCCGGCCAACGCATCACCGGGCCCGCCCTGATCTACGAAGCCGTGGGCACCACCTGGCTGGCCGCAGACTGGCATGCCACCGTCGATCCCCAGGGCCACCTGTTGTTACAGCGCAACGCATAACGGCCGCAGCAGCCATCCGTCAGTCAACAGGCACCTTTGGGACCCTGATTGGCCGTAAAGTCCGAATTTGACCCGTTTAGTGTCTTATGCCCGTCATCCCGGGTAGGGCACAATAGCGGCTCCGTCTTTTTACTGTGCGACATCTATGCTGAATTATCTGAGTGAGGGCCTGCTGGCTCCGAGTCTCGGTGCCCTGGTGCTGATCACCCTGGCCATGACCCACGTGACCATTGTCAGCGTCACCGTCTACCTGCACCGCTATTCCGCGCACCGGGCGTTGGACATGAACCCGGTGCTCAAGCATTTCTTCCGTTTCTGGCTGTGGCTCACCACCGCCCAGAACACCCTGGAGTGGACCGCCATCCACCGCAAACACCACGCCAAGTGCGAGACCGAAGAGGACCCGCACAGCCCGGTGGTGAAAGGCATTCGTAAAGTACTGAGCGAAGGGGCCGAACTGTACCGCGAAGAAGCGGAAAACGAAGAGACCCTGAAGAAGTATGGCGCTGGCTGCCCGAACGACTGGGTGGAACGTAACGTCTATTCCCGTTTCCCCATGGGCGGCATCGCCCTGATGGCAGTCATCGACCTGCTGCTGTTTGGCGCCGCGGGCATTACCGTGTGGGCCGTACAGATGATCTGGATCCCGCTGTTCGCCGCTGGCGTCATTAACGGCCTGGGCCACTACTGGGGCTACCGGAACTTCGAGTGCGCCGATGCGTCACGCAACATTTCGCCCTGGGGCATCCTGATTGGCGGCGAAGAGCTGCACAACAATCACCACACCTATCCAAATTCCGCCAAGCTGTCCGTACGCCGCTTTGAATTTGATGCCGGCTGGGCCTGGATTCGCCTGTTCGAGATGCTGGGACTGGCCAAGGTGAAAAAAGTCGCGCCGAAACCGGCCCTGGAGAAAAGTGCCCACGGAATTGACCTTGATGCCCTGCGCGGCGTCATGCAACACCGTTTTCAGGTTATGCGTCATTACCGCAAAACCGTGATCACCCCGGTCTTCAAACAGGAACAGGCTCGCGCCTGTGACGCCACACGCGACCTATACGGCCGCGCCAAGGCGTTACTGCACCGGGATATCACCCTGATCAAACCGAGCCAGAAAAAGCATCTGCAGAAATTAACCGAAAGTAACGAAACCCTGGAGGCCATCTACCAATTTCGTCTTCGTCTGCAGGACATCTGGAGCCAAACTAGCCGTAACTCCGCAGAAATGGTGGAAGCGTTAGAGCAGTGGTATCACGATGCCAGGGAATCCGGCATTGTTGCCTTGCAGGAGTTTGCGGATCGTCTGGCCCATTACCGGCCACAGCAGGCCACAACTGCCTGATAGCAAAAAGGCCGCGCAAGCGGCCTTTTTTATACTTTCCTATCCAGGATCAGTCCGCCACATCGATGTTTTCGATAAGCTGAACCCCATCCTGATTGGCTGCCGATATATTGACGGATATCCCGCCCAATCCCACACCCAGTGTGCGTAACAGCGGATTGATCAGGCCTTCACCGAGGCTGGCCACCACATCGGACAATAAATCTTCAATCAGATCCACAACCGGATTAAGCAGCGAGCCCAGGGGAATACCGCCAAATTGGCCGGTTTCCAGCAATGTTGCCTCATTGATCGTTATCCCCAGATCCAGACCGGACAGGCCATCACCAAGCTCCTCGTGAGACAGATCTGAACAACCCTCTACGGGGTCGCAATAGAGGTCATAACGAGGATCCAGCACAACGGTTTCTTCCACTCCAGGAACAGAACCATCCACTTCCGCATTGAGATGCAATAACGGCCCCAGCTTCAAAATTCCGGAAAGAAGTTGTAGTTCGCCGACATCGGCATCAAGCGCCGCAGGCTGCAGATTTCCGTCACTATCCAGCGAACCCGTAACGATACGCGCCACTTCCCTTTCCAGGTTTACCGCAAACTCAACGGTGTTCTGAGCCCCTTTGGCACACTCCGCTGACACCAGAGCCCCTTCGCCACCACCAGCATTGACCGACAGGGGAATATCCAGATCTGCCAGCGAAAACTCTACAATTCCCAACAGACCGATAGGCAATATTTGTGCGTTGGCGGAAAGCTGCAGGGTCACATCCGGTGCGTAGAACTGCGTTTTCCAGTTGCCATCCTGATCCTGCCTGGCTGGGCCTGTCACCACGGTTGGAGGCTCACCGACATGAAGCCCGAGGTCTACAGCATTGATATTGGCAATTAACGGGATGTTGAGATCATTGATATTGAGAGGCAGGTCCAATATCCCTCCCTCGCCTGCTTGCTGCTGTTCTGCCAGATTCAGCACCAGACTGATCACCAGATCATAAACGGGGAATTCACTGTCTTCCGGAACAGATGCACCCTCAACCACTTCAATAATGTCACCGACTTTGATGGTTTCGATGCCCTGAGAGACCGCGATATCATCCAGCATGGTGGCAATCGGCGCCGCAACACCGCCAACATCCCCGATAGCCGTTGCCAGCAAGTCGGCATCCAGGTCCAGAAATTCTGCCACGTCATCGACCCCGAGATTGGACAGCAGATCACCAAGTCGAACAGT
>NZ_LWFX01000388.1:0-639 GCF_001635175.1 Alcanivorax sp. HI0083
AACAGCCCCATCAAGGCCGACCCGGAGTGGGCCAAGACCACCTTCAACGGTCAGCCCGCCCTGCGTGAAACCGACACCTTCGACACCTTCATGGAGTCCAGCTGGTATTACGCACGCTACTGCTCACCGCAGAGCGACACCGCCATGCTGGACCCGGCCGCCACCAATTACTGGCTGCCCGTGGACCAGTACATCGGCGGCATCGAGCACGCCATCCTGCACCTGCTCTACTCGCGCTTCTTCCACAAGTTGCTACGCGATACCGGGCTGGTGAATTGCGACGAGCCCTTCAAGCAACTGCTGTGTCAGGGCATGGTGCTCAAAGACGGCGCCAAGATGTCCAAGTCCAAGGGCAACACCGTGGACCCGCAGCAAATGATCGAAGAATACGGCGCCGACACCGTGCGCCTGTTCATGATGTTTGCCGCGCCGCCGGAGCAATCTCTGGAATGGAACGACGCTGGCGTGGAAGGCGCCTTCCGCTTTATCAAGCGCCTGTGGCGCCTGGTGGCCGAACATGTGGAAGCCGGTAATGCCGGCACACTGGACCTGAACGTACTGGACGACGCAGGCAAGGCCTTGCGCCGCAAGACCCACGAAACCATCCAGAAAGTCAGCGACGACTATGGTCGCCGCAGC
>NZ_LWFX01000389.1:0-707 GCF_001635175.1 Alcanivorax sp. HI0083
CCTTCGATCAGCCCCGGCAGAATTTCATCAATATCGCTGATCGGGAATGCATCGTCCGCATCGTATTCAGACACCGCGCCTTCCGGCCCGGCGCGGTAGCCGTTCCAGATTTCCATGGTGCGATCACGGTCGCGGCAGAACAGCACATACTCACCATACTCGCGCCCCGGCAGCAGCACCATCACCGCTTCCGGTTCGGCGAAACCGGTGAGGTACCAGAAATCGCTGTTCTGCCGGTACGGGTACTCCACGTCCCGGTTGCGAGTGCGCTCCGGGGCGGCAGGCAGAATGGCAATGCTGTTGGGCCCCATGATGGTCATCAGCTCCTGACGACGACGGGCAAACTCCTGGCGGCTGATACTCAAAACGACTCCTTAAATAACGCAACAGGCGGCACGCTTCACGCAACTCACGCAACAAACCAAACGCCTGATCCCCATTAATGGCGGGTTGGCGGTGTTTTATCCGCTGGCGCCGACTCTGGTTTGCCCTGATGGCGCATGACCAGCTCAGTGTAAATCATCAGGGCAGACATACGGCAGTGCTCGGCCACCTGCTCGAACATGTCTTCCTCGGCGTCGCCGTCATCATCCGGCGTAGCCACCTGGCTAATTGCCGCCAGGTCCGACAGTGCTTCCTGCACGCCGGGTGACAGGTCCTTGTCGTGGGTGTTGGCCGAGCCGGTGCCAAAGCCCACCAGGAAGCCT
>NZ_LWFX01000390.1:0-393 GCF_001635175.1 Alcanivorax sp. HI0083
CAGCGTTACCGATTAGTGTCTGAACAAGGCTCAAGACAACTTTTCGATTACAGTTTCAGCAATCCTTCCGCTGCTAATCACGCCCACTAGCAATATGAGCACGGGCCCGAACGTGCGCGGCATCGTCGCAGTGATTCAACCGGGCATTCACAAAGGCACCTATTTCGCGCAGCGCCATGCCGGCTTCCGGCAACCAGGCCGCCAGGGCATGGAAAACATGGGGCATCTGCTCCCACACTTGCAGGGTGTGCTCCACCCCTGCCCGCTCGGCTTGTTCAGCGACCCGCACCGCATCGCTGTAAAGCAGCTCGGTACTGCCCACCTGAATCAGCAATGGCGGCAACCCGGTGTAATCGGCAAACACAGGAGAGAGTAACGGTGCTGCCGGGTCCT
>NZ_LWFX01000391.1:0-1095 GCF_001635175.1 Alcanivorax sp. HI0083
AGAAGAAATTTCCGGTATCAGTGTTGGCCTGCGTTCCGCGTTCTGATTGCGGTAGCCAAACACAGGGATACAAAAACGCCCCTCCGAGTGAGGGGCTTTTTTGTGGTGGATGAGGCTGTCTGTTGGTGGGGGTCAGTCCCCGGGCGCAGCGGCGTTGATCGCTTTTTCCAGGTTGGGACGGAATGCGGTGTTCACGCCGAGTTTCATCATCGTCCAGTAGTGCCCGCTGATGACCCGTTCTACCAGCAGGCTGCGCGAGGAGGGCTGGAACTTGAGCATCTGTTCCAGTGGTGTGCGCTTCACCTGGCGCATGATGTCGGTATGCAGCTGTGAGTCTCCGAAATCGTAGGGTTCGTCATCAAAGGCTCGCAGTAACAGCTCGATCCAGACCGCATAAAAGTCACCGCTCACCCGGGTATCTTTTTTGCGGGCGCCCAGCTCCAGCAGCAGGGTGTCCAGAGTGCTCCAGTCCTTGTTGATGGCGGTGCGCACCAGACGCTTCAGTAATTCCGCATCCTGTTCGGGCAGGCGTTTAACCGCGCCAAAATCGTAGATCACGATGGTGCCATCCGGGCGGAAGGCAAAGTTGCCGGGGTGAGGGTCGCAATGGACCGCCCGCAACTGAAAGATCTGCTGACCAATGGCATCGAAAAGGCGTTCACCCAGCTGGTTACGGGTGGCCTGGTCGAAGCCGTGCGCATCGTCCACCTGGTCCAGTGCGGTGCCGGTTTCGTAGCTCAGGGTCAGCACCTTCTCACTGGAGAGGGCAGGAAAAACCTGAGGGATGACCAACCAGGGCTGATCTTGGTGGAAGGCCTGAAAGTGCTCCAGGTTGTTGGCTTCCTGTCGGTAATCCAGTTCCTCATGGAGCTGGTTGCGAATTTCCCGAAATACCGCATCCAGTGCTGCTTCATCCACTTTCAGCAAACTGCCCAGGCGCAGGATACGGCGCAGGTGCTTCATGTCCGAGTCGATGGATTCCTTGACCGCCGGGTACTGCACTTTCACCACCACTTCGGCGCCGTCCAGCGTCACAGCGTGGTGTACCTGGCCAATGGAGGCCGCGGCAAAGGGTTGTTCATCGAAGCGGGTGAA
>NZ_LWFX01000392.1:0-812 GCF_001635175.1 Alcanivorax sp. HI0083
CTCATTGGCATTGTGCGCTATGGTGTAGTTGGAATCGTCCAGAATGGTCAGCACATTGAAAGCGCCGCCCTCTTCTGCCAGATACCAGGCACCGACAAGCGGATTTGTCGAACTTTCAATCGCCGTAAACGTCACCGTATTGTCTACGAATTGATCATCCGACAGCTCTTCCGTGACAGTAAGAACAAACTCACTATCGGCCAACTGTAATGTCACGGTTTCACCTGACAGATCAGACAACCCACCACTATTATCGGATTCACCGGACACCGTCAGGGTTAAGTCGCCAGATACGGGATCCCAGGTATAGGTTCCCCATTCGGCAGTTGCAGCCTCTTGATCACCATCATCAGCATTTGAATGAGCAATGATGTAGCGATCATAATCCAGGAAACTCAATACATTGCGGCCATAGTCGTCTACAAACAGCCAACTGCCGCGTAGATCGGCCTGCTGAGAGGCGGCGAAATGCGCTTCGGCCTCTTCTTCTGTTACCAGGGTTTCACCGATCGCCGTTTGCGCCTCGGTTTCAAAAGCGCCGGCAGGCTGATTCACCTCTACATCCTTGCCAACAAAGCTATCAAGCGTTTGCTGACTAATGGTGATGCCGTTGTCAGGATTACCGTCGTCATCCAGGGTCTGAAGCAACCGCAGTACATTGGTTACCACATCCGCATCGTTACCTTCGGCCATATCCGCCGGCGTGACACGCCCGGTTGCCGTTACGGCTGGCAGTTCGGTATCGCCAATGCTAAAGATGACGGTATCACCCTCAACATAATTGTATTCCCCCAGAGCCGTGGTCGTTCCGC
>NZ_LWFX01000393.1:0-827 GCF_001635175.1 Alcanivorax sp. HI0083
GGCCACATTCCCATGAACACCTTGTTGGACCAGGCTGCCACCGACTTCGCCGCCGCCGTGAACAGCGAAGAAGGCCAGGAAGGCACCATGGCGTTCGTACAAAAACGCCCGGCGTCCTGGAACTCCCCAAGCTGAGCCGATACACCGTAGGAGGCTGCTTGCAGGCGAACCGATGTGGCAGATCCGTCACCGATGGTTCGCTTGCAAGCAAGCTCCTACAGGAAAGCATTTTCAACCGGAACACCGGTAAGGAATCACAATGAGCTTTGAAAAAATCCTGATTGCCAACCGTGGCGAGATTGCCTGCCGGGTCATCGCCACCGCCCAATCCCTGGGCTACCGGACCGTGGCAGTCTATTCCGAGCCGGATGCCGGTGCCCGTCATGTGCAACTGGCTGACGAAGCCGTCTGCATCGGCCCAGCCCTGGCCAGCGCCTCCTACCTGAACATGGACGCCCTGCTCGCCGCCTGCCAACAAACCGGCGCCGATGCGGTACATCCCGGTTACGGCTTCCTGTCCGAGAACGCCGCCTTCTCCAAGGCATGCAAAGAGGCGGGCATCACTTTTATCGGCCCTGATGAAGACGCCATTCAACTGATGGGTTCCAAACGGCTTTCCAAGATCGCCATGCAGAACGCTGGCGTGCCGTGTATCCCCGGCTATCAGGGTGAAGAGCAAAGTGATGAGCGCCTACAGCAGGAAGCAGAGCGCATCGGCCTGCCGTTGATGATCAAGGCCAGCGCCGGCGGTGGTGGCCGGGGCATGCGCGTGGTTACCGACGCCAGTGATATCAGCGCTCAGCTGAAAAGTGCCCGCCAGGAAGCGA
>NZ_LWFX01000394.1:0-644 GCF_001635175.1 Alcanivorax sp. HI0083
CACCACCGGCGTATCCGCGTTGGTTTCGCGGAATGTCTTCACCATATCCAGGATATCGCGGGTGGACGTGTTGTGCGCCAGCGCGCGCTCACAGGCGAGCTGGATCACTGGCCCGTCCGCCATGGGATCGGAAAACGGCACGCCCAGCTCAATGATATCGGCGCCAGCGTCTACCATGGCGTGCATCAGCGGCACCGTCACTTCTTTTACCGGATCACCAGCGGTCACAAAAGGAATCAGGGCCTTGCGCTTCTGGTCGGCGAGGCGCTGGAAGCAACTTTCAATACGACGCATTTCTGCTCCTTAAAACAGGTAGTGGAAAGCCCTCCTCCGGGCTTTCCGGGCCGGTGTCGTGCTTGACCACACGACACCGGCCGCTATAAGCCAACCGCCTGACATCGAATCAGAATTCGATCCCGTCAATGGCGGCCACGGTCAGAATATCCTTGTCGCCCCGGCCAGACAGGTTCACCACAATGTTCTGGTCCGGTGACATGGTGGGCGCCAATTTACGGGCATACGCCAGTGCGTGGGCCGATTCCAGTGCCGGCATAATGCCTTCCACCTGGGTTAGCTCACGGAATGCCGACAGGGCTTCCTGGTCGTCTGCGGCCACATAATTCACCCGACCAATGTCCTTGAGC
>NZ_LWFX01000395.1:0-386 GCF_001635175.1 Alcanivorax sp. HI0083
GCCGGTGGCACGGAACGTCGCCCGGTGGTGCTGATGAAAGTGTGCATGGGCAATACGGTGTACGAAGAGCAGTTCACCCTGAACGACCGCTCGGACATGATCTACCCGATCCTGCTGGGCCGCCGTACCATTTCCCACCTTGGTTATCTGGACGTGACCCAGACCTTCCAGCATTCACCGCAGTGCGACAAGAACTCACCGGTGAAGATGGACAAGGACCAGAAAGACGATGAAGACATTAATGACTAGCGCAAGATGCCTCACGCCTGACGCACCACGCAACAACGCGGGCTAACCCTCTTGGGAATTGAAAGACCGTGCCCGCGCAAAACCTTTAGCGCGGGTACGGCGTTACTGAACAAGATCACTTTCTTCGCATTCTTACG
>NZ_LWFX01000396.1:0-540 GCF_001635175.1 Alcanivorax sp. HI0083
CCGCCGACAACCATTTCCAGCGCTTTCTGCGCCCCCAACAGGCGCGGCAAACGCTGCGNGCCACCGGCACCGGGGAGCAGCCCCAGTTTCACTTCCGGCAGGCCCAGGCGTGCGCTGTCCAGCGCCACCCGATAGTCACAGCCCAGCGCGACTTCAAGGCCACCACCCAACGCCGTGCCGTGGATGGCCGCCACCACCAGCTTGTCGCTGGCTTCGTATTCGTCAATAACAGTCGGCAGCGCCGGCTGCTGGGGGGGCTTGCCGAATTCACGGATATCGGCACCGGCCGGGAAGGTTTTTCCTTCACCGATCACCACCACCGCCCGAATCTGTTCATCTGCCAGCGCATCACGAAGGCATTGCTGCAGGCCTTCACGTACGCCATGGCCCAGCGCATTTACCGGGGGATAATTGATGCGGATAACGCCAATGTCGCTATCGCGACTGAGGCTGACCGGGTTACTCATTACGACTCTCCTCAGGACATCCTTTCGCGTCTGCATCGCCGATACGGCGTAAAAGGCAGCGCCAGCCCTGTTA
>NZ_LWFX01000397.1:0-595 GCF_001635175.1 Alcanivorax sp. HI0083
GGAAAAGCAGTTCCGTAGCTACTACAAGAAAGCGGCCGCTTCCAAGGGCGCAACAGGCGAAGTCCTGCTGCAGCTGCTGGAAGGTCGTCTGGATAACGTGGTTTACCGCATGGGCTTTGGTTCTACCCGTTCCGAAGCGCGTCAGCTGGTTAGCCACCGTGCCATTCTGGTTAACGGCCAGTCTGTGAATGTTGCGTCTTACCAGGTGAAGCCTGGCGACCAGATCAATGTTCGCGAGAAGTCCAAGAACCAGCTGCGCGTGAAGAACGCCATGGAGCTCGCTCAGCAGCGCGGCTTTATGCCGTGGATTGAAGTTGATGACAAGAAGCTGGAAGGTACCTACAAGGCGAAGCCTGAGCGTATCGACCTGCCTGCCGAGATCAACGAAAATCTGATCGTCGAGCTGTACTCCAAGTAAGGACTGCCTGAGGGATCTCTATGACCGCCGTGAACGACTTTCTCACGCCCCGCTCGATCGCGGTCAACGCGATCAACCAGACCCACGCCAAAGTGGTTCTGGAACCGCTGGAGCGTGGTTTTGGCCACACTCTGGGGACTGCGCTGCGCCGCATCCTGATCTCCAGCATGCCCGGCT
>NZ_LWFX01000398.1:0-16235 GCF_001635175.1 Alcanivorax sp. HI0083
CGGCAAGCGTCTGGTCCAGAGCCTGGATTTCTTTCCCGCCTTTATCGATGAGCCCTACCTGTTCGGGCGCATCGCCGCCCTGCACAGCCTCAGTGATCTGTATGCCATGAATGCCCGACCCCACTCTGCGCTGGCCAACATCACCCTGCCCTGGCACCACCCGCGCTTGCAGGGCCGGGACCTGCAACGAATGATGGCCGGAGCCGTCCGGGAACTGAATGCAGCCGGCTGCACCCTGGTCGGTGGCCACACCATCGAAGGCCCACAGATGGCCGCGGGGTTCACCGTCAACGGCCAGGCCGACCCGGCACAGCTCTGGCATAAACATGGCGCCCGTGACGGCGACCGACTGATCCTCACCAAACCATTGGGAACCGGCGTGCAATTGGCGGCCTTGATGCAGGCGAACAACAGCAATGCTGCCGCATTCCACGGCCCCTGGCTGGACACAACACTGCGCCACCTGCTGACCAGCAACCATATTGCGCAACGGGCCCTGCAGGATGTACCCGTGAATGCTTGCACCGATATCACCGGCTTCGGGCTGCTCGGCCATCTCTACGAAATCAGCCAGCAAAGCGACGTTACCCTGTCGGTGGATTGCCACAAGGTACCGCTGCTGCCCGGCACGCTTGCACTGATTTGCCGAGGCGTGGCCAGCACCCTCAGCGACGCCAACCGGCAGATACTGGTGCATTGCCAACAACCGCAGCCCGTGGACGACGCCCTGCTTACCGCCCTGTGCGACCCACAAACTGCCGGGGGGCTATTGTTCTGTCTGCCTGCCAGCTATGCACAACAGGCACTGCAACATCTTGATAGTGAAGGGGTTAACGCGGTCGATATCGGTAAAGTCCTTGTAAAAGATCGCCCGGATCACGCAGAGATCCTGTTGAATAGCGGTCACACTGGTAGCGTATAACCTTTCAAGAACACAGGAGAATGCTTCATGACCACGTCAAAACGCGTTACCGGTATTTTCAGTGCCTTTGTATTGTTGTTCATGCAAGTGCTCATGGTCCCCGCCGCACAAGCCGCCATGATTGGTAATGACACCGTGATTCAGCAACAGGATCGCGCGGCCATGAAACAACAAGTCATGCAACTGATGGATCATAAAGTGGCCGCTCAGGCGCTGAGCGAATACGGCGTTAACCAGGAGCAAGTCAGCCAGCGACTGGACCGCCTCACCGATGCCGAGCTGCAGCAGCTGGCTCAGAAATCCGAAGAGCTGCCCGCCGGTCAGGGTGTACTGGGCGTGATACTCGCTATCATCCTGGTGCTGGTGATTCTGGATCTGCTCGGCGCTACCGACGTCTTCCCGGTGATTGACCCGGTCAATTAATGGTGACCGTATTGCGCGGCATGCTTTCCGGAAAACCGGTTGCCGCCCTGCTGGCAACCGTTCTGCTAACGCTGGGCGGTTGCCAGACTTTTCCCCCTCCGCAAAGCGCCAGCGTACACACCGAGCAACAGGTGGTGGTGCCCTTTGTCCCCCAAGACGCGTATCAATGCGGCCCTGCCGCCCTGGCGATGATGCTGCAATGGGCGGGCAAGGAAGTCAGCGCCGACGCTCTGGTGGACGAAGTCTGGCTGCCGGAGCGCAAAGGTTCACTGGGCATTGAGCTGCGGGCTGCAGCCCGTAGCCGCGGCCTGATGGCCTATCCGGTGGAATCCGCTGACGCCCTGTTTCAGGAATTACAGGCTAACCGACCGGTGCTGGTAATGCAGAACCTGGCGTTACCGCGCTGGCCGAAATGGCACTTCGCCGTGGTCACCGGTTATCGGGATCAGGGTGATACCGTGGTGCTGCACAGCGGCACAACGCAAAGTGACAGCAGCCACTGGAACCGCTTTATTCGCACCTGGGCCAGGGCCGATCAGTGGGGATTCACGCTGGTGGAAGCCGGCCAGTTGCCCGCCAGTGCCGAGCCAGATGCGCTGTTCCGGGCTATCTCGCCGCTGCCCAATAATGCCGCCTTTTGGCCCGCTGCCGTGGACGCCTTCCCGCAAAGCGGGCAGCTGTGGTTTGGCTATGGCAATGCCCTGTGGGCGCAGGACAAGCAGCAAGACGCGCGGGCGGCGTTCGAAAATGCGGTGCAGCATGAGCCGGAACTGGCCGCCGCCTGGAACAACCTGGCCTATGCCCAGAAGGCAGCGGGTGACAGCAAAAAAGCCCGGCAGAGTATCTGCCAGGCCTTGTCGGTGGCGCCGGACGATAGCGAGATTCAGGACAGCGCCCGCGAACTGGGCGCTCAGTCCTGCGACGTATCGCCAGCTCCTTCTGCACCCTCAGCGCCCTCTGCTTCTGCTGCCCCCTCTTCGGCCGCAAGCTCAGGGTGCTGCGCCACCAACTGATCGCGCTGCTCACGCAGCTTGTCCAGTTTGGCGATCCCTTCTTCCAGCTGTTCAGGGGCAATGCCGAATTCCTTGCCCCTGGCGATCAGCCCTTCCAGCTCCGCCATTTTGCGATTCGCCGCCGCCACGAAAGAGGCACGAACCGCCTGATTCTGTCTCGCTTCGTACTGCTGATACAGCGCCGGGTCGGCCAGCTCGGCCGCGCTGGGCGGCTCGCGTAAATCCGTATTGCGAACCAGCGGCGGCGTGCGTGGGTCGCCGTTTTGCATGCTTTCGCGCAGGGCCGCCACGGCCTGGGGGGAAGGTGTCGGCACCGCGGCCGGGGCGTTATCCGCCCGCTTCTCCGGCATAGCCAGAGAACGTTCCGCCACCGTATCGATCATCGGCAGGGCTGCCGGCGTCGCTGCGGCGTCCACTTTGGTGTCAGCATCAGGGCTCGTGCCCGCAGTCACACCCGCCGCTGTGTTGCCTGCCGGTGCCGCCGGCGCCAGGGGCAACAGCCAATAGGCGCTGGCGCACGCGGCTATCAGCAATCCGGCCAGCAACCCGGGGCGCAACCGTCCCTGCTGGCGCTGATAGCTCCCCGTCTGGCCTGGCCGGCACTCACCCACCGCCATCACAACACCTCGTGGTTGACCCGCAACGCCGCCGCCTCGGTGGCATCCGCCAGCAAGATCTGAAAACGCTGCTGCATCTGCTCCCGGGCAATGGCCTGGGCCGCCCGGTAACGTACCGATTCGCTGTCCACACGCTGGTAGCCCATTTCTTTCTGGTCCACCCAGAGTAGCTCCCAGTACGGCGCACTGTCTGTGGCCGGGCTACGGAACGGCGGTGACACTCGCTGGACGGGTTGTACAAACGCCAGCGCCCGGGTCCAGTGATCCTCACGGCTATCACGGTCGACCCAGCCCAGTGCCCCACCCTGATCGCGATCTCCGGCAACGGAGTAACGCGCCACCGCGTCGGCAAATGCCTCGCCGGGATTGGCATTATCGTCTTGCTGAATGGTCAGCAGTTCGGCATAAATCCGGTCGGCTTCGGCCTGGCTGTTCACCCGCAAGTGGTAAGCGTGAACGCGCTCCACACGGGTAAATTCGTCCTGGTGCTGTTGGTAATACGCGGCGATCTGGTCCTGGCTCACTTCAGCCGCCAGCGCCCGTAACTGCGGATTATCGTCATGGATATCGTGCATCAGCCCCAGGTCATGGAGCAGCTCGTCGCGGCTCATGGCGTCATCAATACAATCATCCACTGCCGCAATGGCGCGGGCCGACAAACCGGAGTGTTGATCAAACCAGTAGAACACAAACTCCATGGTGAGCTGCTGCTTGATCGCTTCACGGATAAAGCCGGTATTGAGGTTGTGCATCTGTACTTTCAGCTGGATGTTCTGCCGACGATACAGATCCCACAGCGTCAGCGTCTGCTCTGGCTGATCCTCCGCAAAACGATAGCGGGCAATCGCCAGCTGGCTGGCCGCCTGCTGCTGGGCCTCGGTCATGGTGGCGTACAACGCCTGTTCCAGTGATAGCAACGGAGCCAACGCGTCCTCAGACAGCAACAACGGCTCGGTCAGATAATCCAGACTGTCGGCCATGCCGCTTTCTTCCACCGCTACCCGCAGGTCATCGGCAAAAGCCGTACGAATCAGTTTGAAGCGTTGTTGTTCATGGCGAGTCTGCGCATCGTAGCCCACCCGACTGGTGTCGGCATGTCCGTGGGCGGCCAGGTCGTCATGGTCATGGGCCAGGGCCGCCAACAACCGGTTTTCCACCAGCCCCTTGAGCACGGTTTCACGGCTGACCTGCGGTTCGCTGCGCTGTGCCGCAGCCACAAACACATTCAGGGTATCCACCGGAATCACGCTGCCATCCACGCTTGCTGCCACGTTATCGGGCAACGGCCCCCAACGCTGCCAGCTCGCATAACCGGCCAGCGCAACAGCCGCGAACCCAATGGCCAACACCCATCGATGCAATCCCATGGCCGTTTTCCTCTATCTTATTATTGGTACTTATTGGTACTTATTGATAAAACGCGGACACGCATCTCCCTGCACGTGCTTTTACGTGTAGCGTGATGCATGCCGCTTGTTGCGTCTTCTTATCAGGGATTAACTTTCACAGCGGCATGATTCAGCACATGCACCACCATGGCGATGGCATGGGGAATCACCACCTGTGCTACCTGCACCCGGTCCGAGTGGTCGGTGCTGGACAGCACGATCCCGCCGTTGCTGTAAGCCATGGCACCGCCTTGAGTCAGCAAGGGGCGAATGTCATTGCTGGCGCTAGCAAGCGGGGTGAAATCCGTCAGGGCCTGATCCACCAAAGCGGTGTTGTTCAGGTTCTCGCTGTCGTAGTAATCCGCCACCCAGGATTCCCAGCCACTGTGATTCAGTGCCGAGGTCGTCCACACATGGTGCGGCTGCAGCAGGTCGGTGGTGTGCATTACGAAACCCAGGGTCTGGGCAGTGGGGTTGGCGAGGAACTGGCTGTACCAGTACTGGCCCAGGTTATCGATGGGCTGGAACGGCATTTCCTCGAAGTCATCGTACATGGACTTGCTGGAAGTACTGCCCTGACGATAGTTGGCTTCGGTCACGCCGTAGGTGTTGTACTCGCTGTCATCGGCGCAGCTCCAGAAGCACCAGCCGGTCATGCCCCCGTTACCATCGTCCATGTAGTCACCCACCAGCCAGGTCGCGGCCAGGTTGTCGATATCACCCCAGACGGTGAGCAGGTCATAGTTGTAGCCACCCAGGTCATTGCCGTGAACGTCGGACCCGCGGGTATGGTTCTGGAAATGCCAGTAGGAGGTGTAGTTCACCAGTGAGGCCCCGGCATTGAAGACCGGCGCATACACACAGTCCCCGGTGACCGCGCCACACAGGTAGGTATCCTGGAAATCATCCACGTCGTAGGCGCCCTGCCCAATCACTTCAGCAAACTGGTCCATGCTGTAGCCAGCCGCGTTGACCCAACTCTTGAGGCGGTTGTATTCCGTGGTCGTCGGGTGCGCCTTCATGTAGTTCACTGCATCGATGGCGATGCGCTTGTGAGTAATTTGCTGGAACGCCTGGGCAGGCGATGACAGAACAGCGGCGGCCAGCAGGCCGGTGAGTGCAAGCTTCTTCATGGGGGTCCCCTCCCGTTATTTTCGTTGTGTAACTTTTTGTGTTTATTGATCAAACAATAAACAACACGGATACCCAACCCAAGGGCTGAGCCGGACAAAAAATGGACATTTTCTGACAGGCTGGTTCTGCCCGTGATGCCGCCACCTGCTTTGCCTCCTCCCGGTATCTCCCCTCGTATAGAATGGGCACCTGCTCACCCTGCCATGAAGAAGTGACAATAGATGGACATCGTTTTTGTTCTGGTGGAGCCCGCCCGCGGGGAAAACATCGGCGCCGCTGCACGCGCCATCAAAACCATGGGTTTCAAAGAGTTACGGCTGGTTAACCCCGGCGACATGCGCGCAGCACAATGGGTTGCCCACCACAGCAACGAGGTGCTGGAGCAGGCCGTGATCGTGGACACCCTGGAGCAGGCGCTGGTTGATGTGGACCTGAGTATTGCCTGTACCGCCCGGCACCGCCTGCAGAAAGACCGTTATGTGGATGCGGATCAATGCGCCGAACTGGTCGCCGGCAAGGGAAACAGCGTGCAGCGGGTGGCCATCGTCTTCGGCCGGGAAGCCAGCGGCCTGACCGGCGAGGAAGTGGCCCGCTGCGATCTGGCCAGCAGTATCCCCCTGGCACAGGAGCAACCCTCACTGAACCTGGCGCAAGCCGTAATGGTCTATGCGTGGGAATTGCGCAAGCGACCACCCGCACTCCCGGTCGAGGTCAACCCGGCCACATTCGGCCACACCCGGCGAGCCCTGCATCAGCTACTGGCGGCGCTGCAAATCCAGCCCAACGAAAACCTTCACCAGTGGGTGGACGAATTGTTACCGCTGGCCAGCGACAGGGAACTCGGCCTGGTTCGCCAGCTGCTTCGCCGTATCCGGAACCGCTGAACATATCCTGTGCATTCCGCCAGCCCCGCAGACACCCCGGGAAAGCAAAGATCCCGGCCCTGTGATACAAAGACACCATCACTCATCCGGAGCCCCAGCTGTTATGGATCGACGACTGCCTATCGCACTGCTGTTACTACTCCCCGCTCTCGCCATGGCGCAGACAAGCAGTTTCTCCCTGCCCGGCGTTGGCGATCTGCAAAAGCAGCTCACCGAAACCAGTGATAAAAAATCTGACGGCACGGACAATCCGGATAAGGAACAACTCAAGCAAACCCTGAAATTCCGGCAGGAGATCGATAGCAACCAGGAAAAAATCAAGGAACTGAAAACCTTTTCTCGGCAGGCCGCCAGCCAACGCACACGCCTCAACGGCGAACTCATCCGCCTGCGCCAGGAGCGGCAAACCGACTGGAAAAAACACTACGCCAGCAAAACCCTGGACGACCTGGTGAAAGCGCTGATCAGCGAGCTGGATGCCCTGGAAGCCAACCAGGAAGACCTGGCTGACGCCAACAGCGACCTGACCCGCGCCCAGACTCTGCCGGAACAGGCCCAGAACGTGATCAGCAAAGCCATGGACCGGCTGGACACCATTCGCACCCGCCTCAATCAGGGGGTCGATGAAGAAGGTGAAGCCTTGTCCGATTTGCAGACACGGGCGCTGAACACGGAGATGCAAGCTCTGGAATCACGCATTGAGCGTTATAACCAGGAGCTCGCTATCGTCGACAAGCAACAGGACATCGCCCGCCTGAGGCAACAGAGCGACAAACAGCACCAGCTCATCATCGAAGCAAAACTGGACGTCCTGCAGCCACTCATCAATGAGCGCCGCCTGAATCAGCTGGAGGAAACCGCCAACTCCCCGGAAACCGATCTTCCACAAAGCGTGCTGGAGCACCCCCAGGTCCAGAAAGCCATGGACAAGAACCGGGCCCTGCGTGAACAACTGGCCAGTGCCAGTGAGAGCGTCAACAGCTTGCTGCGCGAAGCGGTCAACACCAAGACGGAACTGGACAAGGCGCGCTCATTATCATCCACCGTCAACGACCAGATTCGCATGCTGGATGGCAGCTTGCTGCTATCGCGCATTCTGTACGAACAACAAAAAAGCCTGCCCCAGGATCAGGGCGAACTGAATCTGGACAAGGATATTTCTGACGCCCGCCTCAGCCAGTTTGATATCGAGCGAGCCATGCAGGATCTGGATGACGCGCCGCTACCGTCACAAGACCAGATCGACGAACCCCTGACCCCGGCACTGGAGCAAGCCTTTTCCATTCTCCGGGAGGAACGGCTGGCCATTTACGATCAGCTCGACCAGGAACTGAGCCGCCAGTTAGCGATCCTCACCCGCACCCAGCTAAGCCATGAACAACTGCGCAAAATCACCCGCAGCCTGCACAACACCATTTCCGAACAAACCTTCTGGATGCCCAGCAACCAGCCGTTGAGTTTTGAATGGCTCGGCAAGCTGCCAAAAGAATTGATGGAGCAGGTTAAAACCATGCCCTGGGGCGACCTGTGGCAAGGCACCAGCAGCCTGTTGAGCCGCAAGTGGGTCTGGCTGATCGGGCTGCTCATTCCTGCCGCGCTGCTGGTAGTGGTGCGCAGCAAACTCAAAACGCGCATCGACGAAATGAACAAGGACGTGGGTTTCCTGCGCCGTGACAGCCAGGCCCACACCCCACTGAGCCTGCTGTACACCTTTCTGATTGCAGCACCTGTCCCGCTTTTCCTTGGCCTGCTGGCCGCCGGGCTATGGGTGCAGCCCGGTACGTTCAGCAGCGTCATGGGCGCCGCGGTGGCCCAGATCGCCTTGCTATGGCTGGTGTTTGAGGTGCTCTACCGGTTGCTGAAAACCAACGGTATTGCACAGCGCCATTTCCGCTGGAACATGGAATACAACCATCAGATGCGCCGTCGCCTGCTGCTGACCGGGCTGGCATTGATCCCGCTCACCTTTTTGGTGGCTTTCGGTGACCAGTGGCCCGCGCAGCTCAGTAATGACCGGCTCGGTCTGGTGATCATGATGGCCTCCATGATCACCATCATGGTGAGCCTGCCCTGGGTGGCGCAGTCCTACCCCGGGCGCCATTACAGCCGCACCATGAAAACCCTGGCCACCGCCCTGTGTATTCTTGCCCCACTGACCCTGATCGTACTGACTGGCGTGGGCTACTATTACACCTCGGTACGCCTCACCGGGCACATGATCTACAGCCTCTACCTGATTGCGCTGTGGATTGTCCTGGATGCCACCGCCGTGCGCGGCCTCGCCGTGGCTGCTCAGCGGCTTTCCTACAAGCGTGCCGTGGCACAACGCGATGCCGAACAAAAAGACACCAGCAGCGCCGAAGCCGTGGAAGTGGAAGAGCCGCAACTGGACCTGAAACAAGTGAACCAGCAATCCCTGCGCCTGATCCGCCTAGCACTGGTGGCCGTGGTCGGCCTGCTGGTGTATTGGGTTTGGGCAGACGTTTTGCACGCCTTCGCCTATACCGACAACATCGTCCTGTGGGAAACCGCCGAAGGGGCCGGCCAGGCCACCACCACCTCCCCAATCAGCCTGGGCGACGTGATTGCCTCACTACTCATTGGTGCCGTGACCTTCCTGCTGGCCAGCAACCTGCCCGGCTTGCTCGAGGTGTTGGTGCTGTCGCGCATGGATCTGCGCCAGGGCACCAGCTACGCCACTACCACCCTGCTCTCCTACGTGATTGTCGCCAGCGGCATCATTCTCACCCTGGGTGCTCTGGGCCTGAGCTGGGACAAGATGCAATGGCTGGTGGCGGCACTGGGCGTGGGGCTGGGTTTTGGCCTGCAGGAAATCTTTGCCAACTTTATCTCCGGCATCATCCTGCTGTTCGAGCGCCCGATTCGCATCGGTGACGTGATTACCATCAACAACCTGGATGGCACCGTCAGCCGGATTCGCATCCGTGCCACCACTCTGATCGACTTCGACCGCAAGGAAATCCTGGTCCCCAACAAGGTGTTCGTCACCGAACGGCTGATCAACTGGTCCCTGTCCGATACGGTGACCCGGATCATTATCAAAGTCGGTTTCGCCTACGGCTCCGATTTGCAGAAATGCCGCGACATCCTGCTCCAGGCCGCTAAAGAAAACCGGCGCGTACTGCGCGACCCGGAACCTGTCGTACTGTTCATGGGCTTTGGCGCCAGCACCCTGGACCATGAACTGCGCGTCCACGTGGATGACATCAACGACCGCCTGGCCGCCACCGACGAGCTGAACCGCCACATCGACGCCCTCTGCCATGAGCACAACGTGGAGATCGCCTTCAGCCAGCTGGATATCCATATCCGCAATGGCAACGGCGACCAGCTGAATCTGGAAACACATTCGGCGCAAGAAGCAGAGAATGGAGACGACAGCACTCCGCCGCCAGAAGCCAACGACGGCGAGTCCAATGAAAGCAGCGATCCGCGCTAACTACCGCAGGAGTGTCGCTGGCGGCGCGATAGAGCAACCGTGACGAGTCGCGAGCAGCGAGTTTCGAAAATCAAAATCTGGACGTTGGGAAAGTCAGGTTTTCGCTTCTCGCTTCTCGCAACGCGATTGGGTAACCGCGACGCTGCTACGGAGAGCTTGGGTTTACAGTACCACCTCAAAACACTCCAGCTGCGGCGGCCCCAGGTAAATGTCCTTGCGGGCGCCAGCATTGGCGTGGGCCTTACGGAACGCATCCGACCTGGTCCAGCCTTCAAACGCTTCACGGGATTCCCAGGTGGCGTGGGACGAGAACAGCGTGTACTCCTCGGTGCTCGCCCCCTGCAGCAGATTGAAACTCTTGAAGCCGGGCACTTCTTGCAGAAAAGTATCCCGACCTTCCCAAATAGCGATAAAGTCCTGCTCGCAGCCGGGTTTGATCTTGAAGCGGTTCATTGCAATAAACATAGTGGCCTCGGAGTCATTCCAGGTGTAATCGGTTGTCGCACTGTCTGCGCGCCCAAGCGCCAGTGTGCACGTCAGCCTCTGGATTCCATCACACGCAGCTCGGCAAGCGCAATGACCGCCAGTGAGCAGACCGCGAGATTAACCGTGGTTGAATTAAATGCAGATACGGTAAACGCAGGCACCACCAAAAGAGTGAAAGCGAACAACCCGAACAGAGCCGCAATGGTGATGACATAGGGCCAGCGCTGGCGGTAAAAGACCAGCATCAGCAACCCGAGCACCACTTCCAGCCCACCCCCCACATAAGAAAGCAGGTGCGCCTGTGCCTCGTTCAGACCAAGCGCCATATTCATGCGCAGCTCATCCGCATGGGGCCCCAGCCACTTCGGCACAATACCCTGGTAAAGCCAGATAAAGGCGATGGAAAAACGGCAGACCTGGAGAGTCATCGCCTATTTCGCCCCCAGAAAACGGTCTGCATGGTCCGGCGAAGGCAGCACGCAGGCATCATATTTGCCAAAAATACGGTAGCGATTGTGCGCCATACGGTCGTATAGCCAGTCACGTATGCCACGCGGGCATATCAGCGCCATTGCCGCCAGTGGCCACGGGAAAGGAAGCCCCCTAAGCACTCGAATAATGGCGGTAGAACGCACATAAAACGCGCCTTGCTCCACCAAAACCAACGTATCAAATTTCTCAAGCGGCAACCCGCACCAGGCCAGAATCGCACGCCCTTCATCAGACTGCACAGTCGCCAGCTTATATCGCCGACGAGCATCAAAACGCACCAGAAACCGCGCCCAGTAGCTGCACAGCACGCAAACACCATCAAACAAAATCACACGATCCGTTTCATTCATGCCCGGTGGTAGTTCACTGGTGTGCATTGAATTTCTCCTGAACTCAGCCTATCGAGGATAAGGCCAATCTTCCCATTTCCCTGCTGAAGCCAAGAAAGGGGAAAAAAGAAGTCTGACTGCGGATACGCTACACGGTTATGAGAAGGTGTTCACTAAACTAAAGCGGGGGAACTACATCATCACCGGATTTCGCTTGTTATCTGGTTGTTTCCTAACCATTCCTTAACGGAAGAGACGACTTCGCTTGTACGATCCTTTCCAGAAGGGTCATGAAACTTGTGATCAACTCCCTTAACCGTGAGAAATTCGACGTTATTCCTGTTTTGCATCAGCATTCTCGCTTGATCATAAGCCAGCTTTGGCGAAACACTCTTATCCAGTTCGGACTGAATAATCAGCAAAGGGGCGCGGATGCTCAGCAGCAATTCAGTCTGATCGGCTGCCAGCATGCTTTTCCACCAACGAAATCCATGGCCGCTCATCGCAAGGTCCATGTTTTCGGCGGCTTCGACAGAAGCGGCAAACGCGAGAAAACCCTGTTTCGCTTCTTCGAATGCTGCTGGAGGAAGCTCAATTTCCATACTGTGCAGCACATCATCAACGAAAAACCGGCCTCCGCCATTAAGCGAGATAACTGCACTCACCGCCTCACTACGGGACGCCACCATCGCCGCGACCAACGCCCCCTCGCTCCCCCCGAGTAGCGTGATGCGATCATAGTGAAATTGGTCATCCAACCAGGACATCACCTGCAGATAGTCATCTGCCCGCTGTTGCGGAGAATCATGCTCATAATACGATGCCGGACACTCCGGACTGTCACCCGAACCGTTCCAGGAAACCGACCGGGTAAGGCCATATTTCTCCACCGTAAGAACATCCGCATCACCGATCACAGTTGCAAAGCGATCATTAATCACCTTGCTATGGGCCACACTATTGCAGTCTGAGCCCTGCATCAGCACCAGCAGATGTCGGCATCCTTTCTTGTCCAGATAGAAAGTGATTGCAGAGCCATCCGGCCGCTTTAAAGACACCCCCTCTTCTGCATACCCGTACTGACTGACAAGCAGAATCAAATAAATTCCAATCACGATTTTTCTATACATGAGTTATTTCCTGGAGGAGCCCTGGAGTCAGGCCATATTGTTTTATTCAAGACACTTGAAAAGAACAGACCCCGGTTTCTGCTACCGGTTCCGTGCATAGAAACCGTTACTGAATTTCCAGTCNTGCCTTGGTCAAATCAATTGCGCTGCCACCAACAGCCCCCAAAACAGGCCAGGCCCTTTGTTTAGGAGAAGGTGTCCACTAAAACGGGGGAACTACAATCACTACACTGAAATAGCCAATATCCTACACGGAGTTCAAAGGAACCTTCCTTTGAACTCCGTTCCTGCTATCTCCATCCCCGGTACTAGAATATCGATTGAAATCAGTGTGTTGAAATTTTGCCCCCCCCCCGAGTTATGCGGAACGTTCCGCTGAAAACGGCCGACCAGCCAGGTTCATTGCGCGAACATCCACGATCACACAGCCACTGATGTACAATCACGCCCACATTCTCCAGAGCCCAATTCCATGCGCACCTTCGTCCTCCGTGCCCGCGCGGCCTCCACCAACAGCCAGACACTGCTTGCCAATGTGGGCGGCGATGCCCATAGCGAGATTCTGGCGCATACGTTGATGAATGCGATCTTTGTGGCTCAGTCACACCGTGATGATGTGGTGGTGCATCTGGTGCTGGAAAGCACCCAGGACTATTCCCGCACCATCACCTTTGTGGCGGCGGAGATGCGGGATATTGGCGGGTTTCATGAGCAGGCGCTGCTGACCAAGGTGGTGCGGGCATTGGATGCTTCTGCCGGCATGGGCAAGGAACAGATGAAGGCGGTGGAGAGCGGGATTACCGTGCGCACGCAGAGCTTTGAAAAACTGGTGAAGGAGCTGGCTGAGGATGGGCACCAGCTGTACATGATGGACCCCAAGGGAGAAAGCATTCGCGAGCTTACCTTTGCGGAGAAGCCCTGCTTCCTGCTCACTGACCACATTCCCATGCCGAAGAAGAGCTTCAACAGCCTGAAGCGACTGGGCACGGAGAAGATCAGCCTGGGGCCGACCATGCTGTTTGCGTCGCAGTGTGTGGTGCTGATTAATAATGAACTGGATCTTGCCGGATTCTGAAACGCCTGGCCGACGCGCTGTAGGAGCTCCTCTCGAGGTGCGAACCCTTGCGAAGCAAGGCTCTTCATTGCGGTGGAGCCTCAGCCTCTACAATAAATTACCTCGCCTGGGCTCGGGGTTCGTCCCCTGGAAGGGAACTCCTACAGGGGACATGTTGATGGCTTTGAGTCAGCTTTCCAGCCAGACCTCTCTGGCCCATTGCCAGATGCTGCCCCATACCTCGTCTTCGTTGATGCCGCTACCCGGCTCCCACAGCACTACCTCCCCTTCCTGGGAGATGGCGTAGGTGCCGTTGGCCGTTTCGCAGATGGGGATCAGGTAGCGAGGCAGGCCCTGATCCCAGGCGTTGGCGGCCATTTCCGGGAGGAAGTTATGAGCGTAGTCGTCCATCACAGTGGCTGGCTCCAGGCTGCCACAGACGATGTCGCTGGCGTTAAGCAGAAACTCCTTGTAGTCCCCCGGCAGTGAAATCAGCAGCTGCTCTTCAATTTCCACCAACCGGTCTTCGTCTGGCAGTTCCAGGGCCACCAGACCGCCGTCATGGCGTTCGCGCAGCATGTCTATCACGTCATCCATAAATTCATCTTTGAGGGTTGCGATGGGAATGCATATTCAGCCCCGGCGGAACGGGAACAGGAACTGTTTGACCACCCCTTCCGGCACCTGGGTGCTGGCACGCGTACCGTACTCGGCGGCCAGGCGATCCGGCATGATCAGGGTGCCGAACAGTTTATCGTAGATGGGCAGGAAGGCGGCGTAGTTTTTATCCACGGCTTCGTCTTCCGAGGAATGGTGCCAGTGGTGAAATTCCGGGGTGGCGATCAGCCAGCGCACGCCGGGAAAACGGAAACGGACATTGGCGTGGATGAAGATGGCGTGGAACGACACGAACACCAGATAGGCATACACCGCCGAGGGGGAGAAGCCGAGGATAAAGATGGGCAGATAGCCAATAAAACGGTTGGCGATGATTTCCACCACATGCAGCCGTGATGAGGCCAGCCAGTCCATCTGGGTAGTGGAATGGTGCACGGCGTGGAATTTCCATAGCCAGGGCACTTCGTGGAAGGCCCGGTGAATCCAGTAGCTGCCCAGATCGATCACAATCAGAATTTCAATAAACTGCAGCCACAGGGGTTGGCTGGCGATGGCCTGCTGGAAGCCGATGTCCACCTTGTCGTGCAGCAACACCTGAATAGGGATAATGGTGAAAAAGCTGATCAGCTGCAGGGCCACGTGGCTGAACAGGAAGTACTTCATGTCCGTCACCCAGCCACCGCGCAGGGTCTTCTGTTCCCGGTTCTTCGGGTAGGCGCGCTCCAGCGGGATAAAGACCAGCCCCAGCACCAGCAGTGTGAGGATGAAATAATCCAGGCCCGCATAGAGGCTGCGGCCATCCACTGGCGGCACATCCAGGCGCCCGGAACCGATAAGCGCAGCCATGCAGGCCAGCACCATGCCGATAATGCCGTAACGCCGTTCCTGGTGACGAAACACGCTGAAAAACCCGCAGGTAAACCCGATACCAATGCCAATAAACAGCAGCAGCCGCAAGATCTCGGCATTATAAAACGCCCTGAATTCCGGCGTGGTAAACAGTTCCGGATAAAGAAAACAGAAACTTCCCAGCAGCGCCAAACAACCCAGCCCGATGGAGATCGTCGCCGTGATCTTGCCCTGACCCGGCGTCAGATCCACCTCTTCGTAGCGTTCGCGCAGAAATTCCGACATTACCCCTCCCGTCCTTGCTCTTTCTTGTCCTGTGGTGGCCCTGCGGCCAGCCTTTCTTTGCCAGACCATGCTGCAGCGGCCTGGCGCCAAGTACCAGTACACGCCCGTAACAAGCTGCTACACTGCGCGTTCAATTAGATAGACGCTGCACGCAGCACGTGACAAACCACGCTTTTCCGGCCTCTATTCTCCTCGCCTAAAGGCCCAGGCGCGAGGCACTGATTCTCATGCCTTGCCATTGCCCTGTTTAGACCGTGTTGCACGCTGCGTGTTGCCTGATGCCTGGACTTATAAAGTATGCCACTGATTACCCTTCGCGACATTCAACTCAGCTATGGCCAACAACCGCTGCTGGACCACGTCAACCTGTCCATCGACGTGGGTGAGCGCCTGTGTCTGATCGGCCGTAACGGGGCGGGCAAGTCCACCCTGATGAAGGTCATCGCCGAAGAAATTCAAGCCGATGACGGTCAGATCGAGAAGACCCAGGGGCTGAGTGTGGCCCGGCTGGAACAGGAAGTGCCCGATGACCAGGAGCACAGCGTGCACTTCATGGTGGCCGAAGGGCTGGGGGAGCAAGGCGCCCTGCTTAGCGAGCACGCCGAACTGGTGCATCACCTGGGTGACGGGGACGACAAGATACTGGCCCGCTTCGAAGAGCTGAGCACCGAGATCGAGGCCCGCGGTGCCTGGCAGCTGTCCCAGCGGGTGGACACGGTGCTGTCCAAGCTCAATCTGGACGGCGATATGTCTTTCGCTGGCCTTTCCGGCGGCATGAAGCGGCGCGTACTGCTGGCCCGCGCCCTGGTACAGGACCCTGACATTCTGCTGCTGGACGAACCCACTAACCACCTGGACATGGAATCCATCCAGTGGCTGGAAGAATTCCTGAAAAACTTTGGCACCACCCTGGTCTTTATCTCCCACGACCGGGCCTTCATTCGTTCACTGGCCACCCGCATCATCGAACTGGATCGCGGCAAGCTGACCAGCTGGCCCGGCAGTTATGAAAAGTACCTGAGCGGTAAACAAGCGGCGCTGGATGCGGAAGAAAAAGCCAATGCCGAATTCGACAAGAAGCTCAGCCAGGAAGAAAAGTGGATTCGCGAGGGCATCAAGGCCCGCCGTACCCGCAATGAAGGCCGGGTGCG
>NZ_LWFX01000399.1:0-1081 GCF_001635175.1 Alcanivorax sp. HI0083
ATCCAGTAATCCGTCCATATAGACCGGTTTCCCCCGTACCGCAGACTGCCCCCCCCTGGACGGGTTTGCGGTGTTTCGTGTGGCCGCAGTGGGCCTGCGCCTTATCAATTGGCTGTGGTAACCGCTTGATAGCAGGGACGCGAATGGTTATCAGGGCAATATATCGGATTCATGCTGGAAAGATAACTGCGTCACACCCCAATGGGGTGAAAGGGCATTTTGCCGGTTAAAAGGCCGCTGCCCATTCTGCTTGCCGGGTTCAGGTCGGTGTCAGCCAGCATTCAGTTTGCGTTCAGCTTGGCGCGTTATGGTTCTCCCGACTTCAACGAAAAGGAGAGCAAACATGACTTTGACCAAAACAACATTGATGGCTGCGGTATTGGGTGTGGCGTCTGTCAGTGCAGTACAGGCCGATGACGTACCCCATAGCCAGATCGATACACTGGTGAAAGACGGCACTATCCAGTCCCTGGATAAACTCGATAAGGTAGTATTGGACAAGCACCCCAATGCGAAAATTACCGACACGGATCTGGAAAACGAGTATGGCCGCTACATCTACCAGGTTGAGCTGCGCGACCCGCAGGGCGTGGAGTGGGATCTGGATATCGATGCCAGCAATGGTGACGTGCTGGGCGAAGAGAAGGACTGAGTCCTTGCTTTCCCACACATTGCCGGGCCGATGGCCACGCAAGAGCAGGGCGATCTTGATCGCCCTGTTGTGCGTGTGTTCGCTCTCCAGTGTGGCCGATGACATTAGCCAGGATGAAGCCTTGCGGCTACGTCAGCAGGGGGAAATCCTGTCGCTTGCGTCGTTGCTGAAAACGCTGGAACAACGCTACCCGCAAGGTCGTGTGCTGGAGGTCGAGCTGGAACGTGACGATGGCCTGCTGATCTATGAAATTGAGTTGCTGACCCGGGACCAGGTGGTCCGCGAGATTGAAATGGATGCCCGCACCGCAGACATCCTTGATGACGAGCGTGACGACTGATGCGGATTCTTCTGGTCGAAGACAGTATCCCGCTGGCGGATCAGCTCATGCCCATGCTTCGTGAGCATGGCTACGCGGTGGATTGGCTG
>NZ_LWFX01000400.1:0-574 GCF_001635175.1 Alcanivorax sp. HI0083
GAACCGCCCAGAAAGAACAGGGGCAGGTCGGGTTCGCTGAGCGCTTCCAGTGCGGCTTCATGGACCAGCCCTTCGGCGTGGTCCGGGTGGCGGATATCCGACAGGGAAGTGATGAAATCGAAGTCGGCCAGGGCACCCTGCCATTGGGCCGGCAGGTGGGGCAGATACAGGTCTGCGTCGGTTCGTGCGCCCCAGAACAGCCGCACTGGCTGAGTGAAATTCAGGGTGATCAGACGTTCGATCATGGCTTTTACCGGTGCAAAACCAGTGGAGCCGCAGATGAACCACACGGGCTGGTCCGGTGCGCTGTCGATAAACCGCAGGCCGGCGGGCAGGGTGGTACTCACGGTGCTGTCTGCCCGCAGGCTGGCCATAATGTCCTGGGCGGCGCTGTTGTCATCACCATGGCGGATGTGCAATTCAATATCGCGGCCATCGCAATGGTTGGCGATGGAAAAGGGATAGCTTTCGCCGTGCAGGTTCAGCATCAGGTACTGGCCCGCGTGCCACTGGATTTTCTTGCCGGCGGGCAGGCGCAGCCAGACCCGGCTGACGTCGTGGTTGAGCGCGTCGA
>NZ_LWFX01000401.1:0-273 GCF_001635175.1 Alcanivorax sp. HI0083
GGTGCAAAACCAGTGGAGCCGCAGATGAACCACACGGGCTGGTCCGGTGCGCTGTCGATAAACCGCAGGCCGGCGGGCAGGGTGGTACTCACGGTGCTGTCTGCCCGCAGGCTGGCCATAATGTCCTGGGCGGCGCTGTTGTCATCACCATGGCGGATGTGCAATTCAATATCGCGGCCATCGCAATGGTTGGCGATGGAAAAGGGATAGCTTTCGCCGTGCAGGTTCAGCATCAGGTACTGGCCCGCGTGCCACTGGATTTTCTTGCCGGCG
>NZ_LWFX01000402.1:0-839 GCF_001635175.1 Alcanivorax sp. HI0083
GGTTGTGGGCTTGATCTGGATGTTTGTCAGCATCATCACCATTTCCGGTTTCACTGCCGCCATTGCCTCCAGTGTGACGCTGAATGAGCTGCAGTCGCGTATCAATGGCGCGGCCGATTTGCCCCGGGTAAAAGTGGCGGCGGTGGACGGCACCAGCGGTGCCCATTGGCTGGCGGGTCAGGGTACAAACTTTGTGCCTTACCCGAATAACCAGCAGGCACTGCGCGCGGTGATGATTGGCGAGGTAGATGCCCTGGTCTCCGATGCGCCTGTGATGCGTTATATGTTGCGCGAGCGTGGCACCACCAATGCGTTGGTGTTGCCATCGCTGGTTCGCGAAGAAAGTTATGCCTTTGCCATGGCTAATGGCAGCCCCCTGCGTGAGCGGCTGGATCAGGCCATGCTGGAAATTCTCCCGACCCAGGAGTGGCGCACAGTGGTGAATCGCTATCTGGGCGCGGAAGAATAACGGTGGGTTTTGGTTGGGGGGCTGATTGAATGGGAGATTGCGTTCGCTGGTGTCGGGTTACGCCGCTTTATTGTAAACGCTGTGCTTCGTGTAGGTCGGATTAGCCGCGTAGCGGCGTAATCCGACATCCTGGCGCCTGGGCGTTTATCTAACTGTCGCTCCCGGCAAACAACGCCGCCAGGCTCTCCAGTTCTTCTTCCAGATTCCAGTGCATTTCCCGCGCGGTCACATGCAAAAGCACTAACGCATTGATCGGCGCATCGGACTCACCGCGCTGGCGCAGCCTCCCGGTAAAACAACGGTTCAGTTCATTGAGTGCATCGTAGCGCGCATTCAGGCCGTCCAGGGAAATGCTCTGTTCCGGTTGTTG
>NZ_LWFX01000403.1:0-1011 GCF_001635175.1 Alcanivorax sp. HI0083
TGGATGAAGTTGCTGAAGGGCTGCGAAACTGGCAGGACGTGCTCAACGAATTCTACAAGGATTTCGTCAGCAAGCTGGATGCCGCCCAGGGGGAAGGCACTGGCAAGCAGGCAGTGGGGGGGATGCGCGCCAACCTGCCTACCGACACGGATATTGAATGTCCCACCTGTGGCCGCCCAATGCAGATTCGCACCGGCTCCACCGGCGTGTTCCTGGGCTGTTCCGGCTACGGGCTACCGCCGAAAGAGCGCTGCACCGCCACCATGAATCTGCTGCCCGGTGAAGAAGCCGAAGCGGTAAAAGCGGATGACGATGACGAAGCGGAAACCAACGAACTGCGCAGCAAAAAACGGTGCCAGAAGTGTGGCACCGCCATGGAAAATTACCTGATCGACGAAAAGCGCAAGCTGCATATCTGTGGTAACAACCCGGATTGTGATGGTTATGTGGTCGAGAAGGGCGAATTCCGTATCAAGGGTTACGATGGCCCGGTACTGGAATGTGAGAAGTGCGCTAATGAGATGCAGCTGCGCACCGGCCGGTTTGGCAAGTTCTTCAAGTGCACCAATGACGAGTGCGGCAACACCCGCAAGCTGCTCAAGAGTGGCGAACCGGCTCCGCCGCGGGCTGACCCGATTCCCATGCCGCACTTGCAATGCCAGAAAGTGGATGATCATTACTTACTGCGCGATGGAGCCTCCGGCCTGTTCCTGGCCGCCAGCAAGTTCCCGAAAAACCGGGAAACGCGCCCGCCGCTGATCGAAGAAATTCAGAGCGTGGCCAAGCAGCTGGACCCGAAACACGCTTATCTGGCCGAGGCCCCTGCTGAGGATCCTGACGGCAACAAAGGGGTGCTGCGCTACAGCCGCAAGGCCAAAGAGCAGTATGTGATGAGCGAAATTGACGGCAAGGCCACTGGCTGGATGGCCTTCTACCGCGATGGCAAATGGGTCGAAGAGCAGACCAAGAAAAAAGCCCCCGCGAAGAAGAAGGCGGCCGCCAAGAAAAAAG
>NZ_LWFX01000404.1:0-557 GCF_001635175.1 Alcanivorax sp. HI0083
CACGCTTTTCCGGTACCAGACAGCAATGCGGCGGTTTAATCCGGCAGGCAATGCCCACCATTTCTTCAGTGGCCGCCATTTCCAGATTCATACGGGTCTGTAGTGTTTGCGCCAGCAGCTCCACATCCCGGTCGTTGATATGCCGGCGGTCTTCACGCAGGTGCACAGTAATACCATCTGCCCCCGCCTGCTCCGCGACCAATGCAGCCTGCACCGGCTCGGGGTAACGGGTGCCGCGGGCCTGACGAAGAGTGGCGATATGATCGATGTTGACGCCGAGAAGTACTCTGGACATAAGACTCACCTTAAACGCATTTTACGGGCCAGCCGGAAGAGACGGGGCCCCTGAGCTTTTAGCTTTTAGCTTCTAGCTCGTAGCTCGTAGCTCGTAGCTGATACTTTGATTCTAGCTTTCATTTCTCCCGAAACAGCTCCCGGCTTTTCAATGGCCGGTTGCCCAGATGCGGAGCCAGCAACTGTCGACACAAACTTAATGCTGCCTTGCGCGCGGCAGGATGCCAATCCCCCTGAGCAATGGCCAGCAAGTCCACGCCAGC
>NZ_LWFX01000405.1:0-861 GCF_001635175.1 Alcanivorax sp. HI0083
ACCCCTTCTATCAATACTATTACCGGGACCGAAAAGCAGCCCAAGCCACAACAGTCCTAGGACCCTATCTCAAATCCACTCCCAAGTTAGGTCAACCCCCCAACAGGCCACTGAACAAAGTTTCATCATTTATCACCCTCCCCAATCACAGAACCTGAAGACCTGCCCCACAGTTACACGATGGCTATCTACGGCTGCCGGTCGACCCTTCTCGAAGCACTCGACCTTGCCTCTTGGTAGCTTTAGCCCCAATGGCAACGGCGGCGACTTGCCATTGACAGAAGTTGCTCGAGGAGTAAGATCAGAAGATAGAATTATCTCTTCAATAACAGCCTCTTAGCCAAAAGCAGCCTACGTCCACGGACAATTCTACGGTGGACTCTACCAATTCTTCGACGAAGACTCGACGCGCCTCTCTACAAAATTATCGCCACAAACCACACAAACCATTGAACAACAATTCCCTATGTGACAATCTACATTGTAGATCAACATGTCACGGAACAACGTTATGCTATACAAGTTCGGCAACTCAGCACTTCCCTCCCCGCTAAACAAATTCAGTGAACGCGAACTCCGCTGGCTATGGAGGACATTGATTTTTCAAGGCGCACGACTACCTAACGAAGCAGATGTTCCCAAAACTGAGCGCCCTGGCGTTCTGGCCAGCACGATCAACTCACACAACCATCCAGAGGAACTCATCCAAGGCCTCCTTAACAAGAAAGAGAGCCAACTCCTTGACGCAAAATGGCTTGAATGGATGGATTCAGACGGCGACCGCCTGCTCGTCTGGCTTCTTTCCCAAACACAACATCTGGCCAGGCAGCCTTCTGGCTACCAACCAATCTCCGTTGACCA
>NZ_LWFX01000406.1:0-642 GCF_001635175.1 Alcanivorax sp. HI0083
AGCCGGCCCGGTACGCACCGCCACCACCGCCATGTCACAGAGGTAACCGTTGGTGATAAAGATTTTCGAGCCATTTACCACGTAGTGATCGCCCTCAAGGGTGGCCGTGGTCTTGATACGTTGAAGATCGGAACCGGTACCCGGCCCGGTCATGGCCACGGCAGTGACCGCTTCACCGGTGGCCATTTTGGGCAGCCACTGGCTTTTCTGTTCATGGGAACCAAAGTTGTTGATGTAGTTGGCAACAATGTCCGAGTGCAGGGCAAAGCCGCTGGCCGAATCCCCCACCCTCGCCTGCTCCTCCATCAGTATCATCGAATAGAGACGGTCAACGCCGCAGCCGCCGTACTCTTCAGGCATCGTTGGACACAGCAGCCCCAGCTCCCCCGCCTTGTTCCACAGTTCACGATCAATATGTTGCTGCTCCTCCCACTTCTCGTGGTAAGGGGAGATTTCAGTCTCGAAGAAACGCCTTGCTGTGGCGCGGAACGCCTCATGGTCTTCATTGAAGAGAGTACGGGGGATCATCGGCGATACAGCCGCCGGTACATGCACATCACTCATTACAGGCTTCCAACGTTGATTCAGGAACAATGGCAAGACTTTATAACTTACAATACGTACGTTCAACTTGTTTATTGG
>NZ_LWFX01000407.1:0-820 GCF_001635175.1 Alcanivorax sp. HI0083
AAACGCGCCATGTTGATCGGGCAGATGCACCGATTCGAGATCTGGAAAGAGGAAAGCTGGTCCGACGTGGATGGCACCCTGGATCCGGCGGCCTTGCCGGAAAGTGTGCAGGAGCTGTCGTTCTGATGACGACCGAAAACACGCAGTACGCACACCAGCCGGTCATGCTGGAAGAGGTGCTGGATATGTGGTTCAGCCAGAGCGAAGGCTTTTATGTGGACGGCACTTTTGGTCGTGGTGGCCACAGCCGTGCCTTGCTCGCGCGCCTGGACGACAACGGCCGCCTGACCGGCATTGATCGTGATCCGCAAGCCATTGCCGCCGGGCAGGAGCTGGCAGCCAGTGATAGCCGCTTTCACATGATGGCCAGCCGTTTTGATTGCCTGCCGCAAGTGGTGGAACAGGCGGGCCGGCCGATCGACGGCCTGTTGCTGGATCTGGGTGTGTCCTCACCGCAACTGGACGATGCTTCCCGCGGTTTCAGCTTTTTGCGCGATGGCCCGTTGGACATGCGCATGGATCCGACCCAGGGCGAAAGCGTGGCGGAGTGGTTGTCCCATGCGGCGGAAAAAGACATTGCCAATGTGCTGTATCGCTATGGTGAAGAGCGCAAGTCGCGCTGGATTGCCAAGCGTATTTGTGAAACCCGCAAAGAGCAGCCGATTACCCGCACCCTGCAGCTGGCCGATTTGATTGAGTCGGTGCTGGGGCGTAACGAGCAGGGTAAGCATCCGGCCACGCGCAGTTTTCAGGCGCTGCGAATACATATAAACGGGGAACTGGATGCGCTGAATCAAGTGCTCGAACAGTCCCTCGAGAC
>NZ_LWFX01000408.1:0-909 GCF_001635175.1 Alcanivorax sp. HI0083
ATTTTGCCACTCCTGTTCGCATGATCGAAACGGCCAGCGTGGACGGCAGTGTGCAAATTACCATTGAGCCGACGGGCTCCTGGGAATATCTGGCGTACCAGGCCGACAACGAATTCAGCATTAATGTAAAGCCGGTTAGTAAGGCTGACGCGGAGCGCAAGAAAAAGGAGGCTTTTGCTTATACGGGAGAGAAGCTGTCTTTGAACTTCCAGGACATTGAAGTGCGCTCCGTGCTGCAGTTGATCGCAGACTTTACCGGCTTGAATCTGGTGGCTTCTGACACAGTCTCTGGTCGTATTACCCTGCGCCTGCAGAACGTGCCTTGGGATCAGGCATTGGAACTGATTTTGAAGACCAAGGGGCTTGATAAGAGGCAGGTAGGTAATGTCTTGCTTGTGGCGCCCGCTGACGAGATCGCTGCCCGGGAGCAGCTTGAGCTGGAAAGTCAGAAGAAAATTGAGGCGCTGGCGCCACTACGTACCGAGTATGTAAGTATCAACTACGCTAACGCAAGTGAACTGAAAACCCTGATCAGCAGTGCTGGTGGCAAGGCTGCCTCGTTGCTGAGTAATCGGGGTTCCGTGGTGGTGGATCAGCGTACCAATACCCTTATTGTGCAGGATACCCAAGCCAAGCTGGCGGAAATTCGCGATTTGATTTCTGAGCTGGATATCCCGGTTCAGCAGGTATTGATTGAGGCCAGGGTTGTTGTGGCAACGAATGATCTCTCGGATGAATTTGGTGTTCGTTGGGGCGGCCTGGGTTATGACAATGAGTCCATTATCAATGATGGCGAGTCCGCTCTGTTTTCCGGTCGTTTGCAGTCCATTAGGGACTTGCATGGGACTAACCTGGAAACCGAAATCGACCCGACTACAGGCGAAATTGATCAGGATTTTATTATTCCTG
>NZ_LWFX01000409.1:0-8922 GCF_001635175.1 Alcanivorax sp. HI0083
AGGGCAAGCGCGGTGGGGTGCGGATTATCTATTACTGGTACGCCGGTGGCGCACAGTTCTGGTTGTTCACCCTGTATGACAAGGATGAGGCAACCGATTTGACCGCTGACCAGAAGAAAGCCCTCAAGGCGCTGCTGGCGCGCGAGGTGGAGGCGAGAAGCCATGGCAAAGAAGACTGACAACAAGCGCGATATCTTCGGCGAACTGACCGAAGGCTTTGAGGCGTTGCAGGATGCCCGGGAGGGCAAGCAAACCCTGCAGACCACTGAGCTGGAACTGAAAGACCCGCTGGAAATTACCGCTGCAGAAATTCGTTCGCTGCGCGAAAGCCTGAAAGTGTCCCGCCCGATCTTCGCCAACATGCTACGCATGAGTGTGCGCACGCTTGAGCGCTGGGAGCAGGACCGTGGTAAACCGGACCAGGGCTCGACCACCCTGATGCGCCTGATTCAGCGCCACCCGGAAACGCTGGACTGGATCAGAGAGCTATAGCTTGAAGCGTCCTGAATTTATCGACGGCAACGGCTTTATTGCCGAAGTGATCCGCACCAGTCGCCGCAAGTCTGCCGATATCCGGGTGGAAGAAGGGGCGGTGTCGGTGGTGGTGCCGGCGGACGTTTCTTTGGAGCGTATTGGCGAATTGCTGGCGGCCAAACGCCGCTGGATCAAGGAAAAGATCGCGCTTCATCAGGAGATGACCCCGCCCAGCAGCAAGCGCTACGTCTCCGGAGAGTCCTTCTCCTACCTTGGCCGCAACTACCGGCTGAAAGTGGAAAAAGGCCTCTTCGCTCCGGTGAAATTGGTGCAGGGGCGTTTGCTGGTGTCCGTGCCCCAGGGCGCGGAACAACCCCACATGATCCGCAACGCCCTGATTCGCTGGTACAAGCGCCAGGCCGAAACGAAACTAAAAGATAAAGTCGCCCGCTGGGCGCCGCAGGTGGGCGTCACTGTCCCCAATGTGTCTATCAAAACCTTTAAATCCCGCTGGGGAAGCTGCACCGCGAAAGGTGAGCTGCAATTCAACTGGCAGATCATGATGGCCCCGAACCGTATGGTGGATTACGTGGTTGTCCACGAGTTATGTCATTTGATTCGCCATGATCACTCGCCGCAGTTCTGGGGTGAGGTGGGCAGGGTGCTGCCCGATTATGAAGAATGCCGGGAGTGGCTGAAGCGGCATGGGCATGTGATGGTTGTGTTGTAAAAGTCACTCAACAGCATAATGAATTTGACCGAGGTGACGTGATGATTTCTCCCTCTTTAAAAACCAAAATGGCATACTTCGCCAGCGTTCGCCGTCGCAATGATGCAGCGGGCTTGAGGCTGGAAGGTTTTGATGTTCCCGAAAAGGCGTCTGAACCACGGTTTTCTTCGAAAGAAGAAGCGGTACGTTTTCATTCCCGACAGCGATAATCTCTAGCCATTTTCGCTGGGATAACCTATTTCTGCCCCTTCGCCTTATACGCCGCCTTCCTGGCCTTCTTCTTCGCCTCCTTCTCCTCCTCTTTCAACCTGCGTATCTCCGCCACCTTCACATGCTCTTGCTCCGCCATGGCCGGGGTTTCCAGGGTGAGCTGGCCCAGTCTGCCGCCGCGGTATTCGCTGATCAGCAGGGTGGCGGCGCGGTCGAAGTCCACGTGGCCGCCGCTGCCCAGGCAGCCCCGTTGTTTGCCGATGGTTTCCAGGAAGGGCACGCCGTCTTCGGGCAGGTCGTCGCGTTTGAAGCGTTCTTTCATTTGTTGCGGGTAGGCCTGCATGAAGTATTCGGCAGCGAACAGGGCCACGTCGTCTTCCTGCATGGCGGTGGCCTTGATGGCGCCGGAGAGGGCCAGGCGGTAACCGCTGTCCGGGTTTTCGATTTTCGGCCAGAGAATGCCGGGGGTGTCGATGAGCACCAGGCCGTTGCGCAGGTCGATGCGTTGCTGGCGCTGGGTGACGGCGGGTTCGTTACCGGCTTTGGCGATGATGCGGCTGGCCAGGTTGTTGATCAGGGTGGATTTGCCCACGTTGGGAATGCCGGTGATCAGGGCGGTAACGCTGGTGGCGCGGTCGGTCCGCTTGCCGGCCATTTTCAGGGCGGTGTCCACCAGTTTGCGGATCTGTTCCGGTTTGTCGGTGGTGATGGCCAGAGCACGAACTTTCGGGTCCTGCTCCAGGTGATCAAGCCACTGCTGGGTGACGGCGGGGTCGGCCAGGTCGCTTTTGCTGAGCAGTTTCAGGCAGGGCTTGTCGGCCCGGAATTGTTCGATCACCGGGTTGGCGCTGCTGTAGGGCAGGCGCGCGTCCACCACCTCGATGATCAGGTCCACCTTGGGAAGAATGTCGCGGATTTCGCGGATGGCCTTGTTCATGTGGCCGGGGAACCAGTTGATGCTCATGGGGACNCCGTGTCGTATCGATTGAATGTGGTGGGGAGTATAAACCAGGTGGACGGGGGAGTGTTGCGGGCTGACTGGCGCAGGCAGGGTAAGGGCTCTGCCTGTTTTGACGGTTTTGGCCATCCGGGTGAAACGAATCGTCATTATTGTCTCAAGTCGCCTCCCGTACACTGGGCTGATTGAGTTTATACATAAGTGGAGTGCGTCATGGATCTGCAGGTGCCGGAACAGGAAGCATCATTTCGGGATGAGGTGCGAACCTTCCTGGAAGAAAGCCTCACCGATGAAATTCGCGAGGCGGGCAAGATGGTGACATCGGTGTTTTCACCGGTGAAAGAGGCCATGGCCTGGCAGACGATCCTGAACAACAAGGGCTGGGCGGCCCCGCACTGGCCAAAAGAGTTCGGAGGTACCGGCTGGAGCGTGACCCAACGGGCCATTTTCGCCGAAGAGCTGGTGCGTGCGGAAACCCCGCCACTGGTGCCCATGGGCTTGCACATGTGCGGGCCCTGCCTGATTGGTTGTGGCACTGAAGAGCAGCAGAAGGAATACCTGCCAAAGATCCTCAGCGGTGAACATTTCTGGTGCCAGGGTTACTCGGAGCCGGGTGCTGGCTCCGATCTGGCATCGTTGAAAACCTTCGCTGAGAAAGACGGTGATGACTACATCATCAATGGCACCAAGATCTGGACCACCTACGCCCATTACGCCAACAAGATGTTCGCGTTGGTGCGCACCCGCAAAGACGGCAAACCGCAACAGGGCATCACCTTCCTGTTGCTGGATATGGACCTGCCGGGTATTTCCATTGAACCCATCGTTGGTCTGGATGAAGTGACCGAGCAGTGCCAAGTGTTTTTCGACAATGTCCGCGTACCGCAGAAGAACCGTGTTGGTGAGGAAAACGATGGCTGGACGGTGGCCAAATACCTGCTCACGTTCGAACGCGGTGGCCAGGAGTATGCTCCCAGCCTTCATGTGCAGTTGGAAAAGATCAAGGTGATGGCATCCAAACAGCAGACCGCGTTTGGTGCCTTGCTGGACGATCCGGTATGGCAGCACAAGCTGGCCCAGCTGGAGGCGGATGTGCTGGCCCTGGAGTTTACGGAAATGCGTATCAAGTCGGCGCTGTCAGCCGGCAAGGATCCGGGGGCGCTGTCGTCCATGACCAAGATTCTGGGTACCGAGCTACTGCAGAAAGTGACGGAACTGCGCATCGAAACCCTGGGGGCGCAGGCGACGATCTGGCAGCCCCAGGCGCTGGTGCCCGGCGACGATCAGCCGATTACCGGGCCGGAATATGCGCTCACCGCCATGCCCCATTATCTCAATTCCCGAGCCTGCTCCATTTACGGCGGCTCCAATGAGGTGCAGCGCGGGATTATCGCCAAGGCGGTGTTGGGGCTTTGAGGGTGACTGAGGGCCGGGATTCGTCATGCGAGCATGACTTCCCGCAGGGGCTCTCGGTGGTGTCAGGTTTTGTGGGAAACCATGCTCGCATGGTGAAGGCTGGAACGGTGAGAGCCGGCAGCTACCCGGGAATGGAGAACAACGATGAATTTTCAGTTGAGTGAAGAACAGCAAATGCTGGCGGATAGCGCCAAGCGGTTTGTGCGCGACAACAGTGATGTCGAAACCCATCGGCAGAATAAAAAACTGATGCCCCTGGATACAGCCACCTGGCAGAAGCTGGCTGAACTGGGTTGGTTGGCGGTGCCGTTTGAGGAAGAACACGGGGGCATGGGCATGGGCCCGCTGGAAACCATGGTGCTGCTCGAGGCGCTGGGTGAAGGCCTGATCATGTCACCGTATATCGCCACCGTGGTGTTGGGTGGCGGGTTTCTGCGCCGGGCCGAGGCGTCCCAACAGGCGGAAACCATTCCCGCATTGATCGAGGGACGCTTGCAGCTGGCGTTTGCCGCTGAAGAGTACGAACGGGTTTTTAGCCTGGAAAACACCGCCCTTCAGGCCACAGTGAAAGGCGATAATGTGGTGTTGAATGGCACCAAGGCATCGGTGATGAATGGTGACCAGGCGGACCTGTTGGTGGTGCTGGCCCGTACCGCTGGACAGCCGGGTGATAAGGATGGTTTGTCTTTGTTTCTGGTAGATGCCAGTGCCGAAGGAATCGCGCGCGTGCCCCATCGCATGGTGGATGGCCGCCAGGGGGCAGAAATTCGCTTCTCAGACGTGACGGTGCCTGGTGTGGCTCGCATCGGTGAGCTGAACAAAGGCTATGATGTGGCCAAAGCGGTGCTGCATGAGGGGCTGTTGGCCTTGTCAGCAGAGAGTGTGGGAAGCATGTCCGTGTTGCTTAACGATACGGTGGAATACACCAAGACCCGCAAACAGTTCGGCTTGGCTATCGGTAAATTCCAGGTGCTGCAGTTCCGCATGGCGGATATGTTCATCGCTATGGAACAGACCCGCTCCCTGTTGCTGGCATCCACACTGAAATACGTGGAAGGCCACGAGGATGCGGATAAGGCGGTGTATGCCATGAAGGCCCAGTTGGGCCGTGCCGGACGCAAGATCGGCCAGGAAGCCATCCAGATCCATGGTGGCATGGGCATGACCGATGAATTGGGTGTGGGCCATTTCGTCAAGCGGTTGACGGCAGCGGATGGACTGTTTGGTAATGCGGATATGCATTTAAGGGCGATGGTGCAACCCGCCTGAGCCGATACCATGGCGGGGCTTGTTGCTTGGTCATGGAGGCATTGCTATGAAACGGAATTTGCGGGCTGGGGAGCCATGGGGTATATACCCTTGATGAGGGTATTCGCGCAGGTTGATCGCGTATCCGGTTCATATCACAGGGAGTTGGAATGTCTCGCAAAAATATCGCGTCGGCGGCGCTGCTCAAGAATCTTCAGGTTCCCCAGGGCGATAGAACCTACGAGAAAATTCTTGATGCCGGGTTGGCATTGTTCGTGGAATTCGGTTTGCGACGTACCACCATGGAAGATGTGGCCACCCGTGCGGGCATTGGTCGGGCGACGGCCTATCGTCGTTTTGCGGATAAGGACCAGTTGATTCAGGTGGTGATTCTGCGCGAATGCCAGCGACAACTGGCGATGATCGAAGATGAACTGGAGAAGCTGGACAGCGGCCTTGAACGTGTTCTTGAATCCTTCGTGCTGGCGGTGACCCGGGCCCACCGGCATCCGTTGCTGAAGCGGCTGCTGACTTCCGAACCGGAGACCATTTTGCCGCTACTGACGCAACGCCTGTGGCAAATGATGGGGTTCTTCCGTATCTATCTGGCGGGGTTGTTGCAGGTGGAGCAGGATAGCGGTGCTATTCGTCAGCAGCCCATGGAGCCCATGGCGGAACTGATGTTACGGCTTATGCAGTCCATGGTGCTGTCCCCTGATGGCGTATTGAACCCGGCCGATGCTGACAGCGTACGCCGGGTGGCGGAAGACTACCTGCGCCCGCTCCTGACACCTTGATTGTCTTCCTGACCCTCCTGACCCAATGTGACGGGTAATTGATCATTTTGTCCTAAACATAACAGTGAAAGCTGTATGCATGGGTTGCCTCTCGGCATGGGTGAGACGTATTTTTGTATTTGTCTCATAGCCAGTTATCGAGCTCCCCCATGACACAGACCGCTGAACAGACAGAACGACACCTGGACCTTCAACCGTTGGGACCTGACTCCCTGACCTGGCAGGACTTCGGTTCCTGGCGTTTTCACTTGATGCTGCCGCAGGCTTTTGTGCTGCAGGTGGCGCATCCGATTATCGATGCGGGCGTGGGAGAACACTCGGTCTATAAAACCGACCCCTGGGGCCGCGCCAAACGGTCTACCGAATTGCTCTGGCCCATTGTGTATGCGCGGCCCCAGCGTGCTATCGAGATGGGGGTGAAACTGTATGACCTGCATCGCTCCATCAAGGGGGTCGACAAGCAGGGAAATAAGTACTTCGCGCTGGACCCGGAAGCCTACAGCTGGGTACACATCACCGGCTACGATGCCACCATTCGTATGCATGAGTTCTTCGGCTCGTCGCCTACCACCCGGCAGCGCCATGCGATGTTTGCCGAATGGCGGCAACTGGGAAAACTGATGGGCATCCGTGACCAGGACTTGCCCGCCACGGAGAGTGAATACTGGGATTACTTCCATGGCATGATTCGCGACAAACTGGAGTGGGGAGACGTGGTGCAGGATCTGATGCGCCCCGAACATTATCTGGAAATTCCCAAGCCCCCAAACAGCAAGATACCCGATGCCGCCTGGCGCATGATCCTTGCCGTGATGGGGCGCTTCATGCGATTCAATCTGCGCGCAACACTGCCCGTTGCGTTCCGTGAAAAATTCCAGATCCCCTGGACCACCAGCGATGAACGCCTTTTCCGTCTGTGGTGTGGCACGTACCGTGCCATGCACGCCCTGACACCGAAAAAGTGGCGACTGATTCCACTGGCCCGCAAGGCCTACTCGGATGCGCAGCGCCACCCTGAAGCCTATAACAGCAATAACTGAAGGTGCTTTTTATGAAGTCGGATACCCGCCCCTGGCTGTCTACCTACGAATCAATGGGCCATGACTGGCACAGCCTGCCAGAGTTGCCCGAGAAGACCCTGTCTGACTATGTGCGGGGGTATGCGGAGCAGTTTCCGGATCGTGAAGCCCTGGTGTTCCTGGGCCAGGCCATGAGCTATCGGCAACTGGATGAGATGGCCGATCGCATGGCGGCGTTGTTTGTCTCGCAAGGCGTCAAGGCCGGCGACGTCCTGGGCCTGCAGATGCCAAACACCCCGCAGTATGTGGTGGCTTTTATTGCGGCGGCGCGTCTGGGCATGGTGAGCACCAGCATTTCGCCTTTAATGACGCCGCCGGAAATTATTCACCAGGCCAGCGATGCCAGAGTGAAAATTCTGATGACACTGATGCCGTTCTGGCAGACCTCCATTCCACCGGTGTTGGGCAAGGTTGAAAGCCTGCAGACCGTGATTGTGTCCGGCCCCATGGACCTGGTCTCCGGTCAGGGGGAAAGCGTGGAGGAATCCCGTGACGGTGTGAATGTGATGTCGCTACATGATCACCTGCCGGCCAGCGCGGATCCGGTCAACACAAAGGTAGCCATGGATGAAGTGCTGTATCTGCAATACACCGGCGGCACCACTGGTATGCCGAAAGGGGCCCGGCTTAGCTCATCCAATCTGTTCATGAATAACCTGCAGGCCAATGTGTTTTACGGCTACCGCACCGGTGAAGAAACGGTGGCCTCGGCGTTCCCGCTGTTTCATATCGGCGGGGCGGCCGTGTTGTTCAATGCCCTGCGTACAGCGTCCACCTTCCTGTTGATCCCGGATCCCCGGGACATTGATCATTTTGTTGGTGAAATGCACAAGCGCACACCGACGGTGCTGGCTGCGGTGCCGGCGTTGTACCAAATGCTGTGCGCTAACGACACCTTCAAATCACTGGATTTCAGCGGCTTGCGTATGGCTATTTCCGGTGCCGCACCGTTTGCCAAAGAAGAGGTGCAGAAACTGGAAAGTGTGGTCGGTGCCGGCAAGTTTTGTGAAGTGTACGGCATGACTGAAACCAGCCCGGTGATCACGCTGAATCCGGCGTCACACTTCAAGGAAGCCCACGTGGGGATTCCGCTGCCGGGCACGGATGTGCGCATCGTCGATGCTGAAGACGGCACACGCCCCATGCCACAGGGCGAAGCCGGGGAGATCATCGCTTCCGGCCCGCAGGTGATGCAGGGGTATCTGGCGATGCCGGAAGCGACCCGGAAAGCGCTGCGGGTGATGGATGGCCAGACGTGGATGCATACCGGCGACATCGGTGTGATGGATGAAGAGGGTTTTATCCGTGTTTGTGATCGCAGCAAAGACATGCTGATTGTCGGTGGCTACAAGGTGTTTTCCGTGGAAGTGGAGGGCAAGGTTCAGAGTCTGCCATGGGTTGCCATGTGCGCGGTTGTCGGCCGCCCGGATCATGACCGACCGGGCAATGATGTGGTGCAGCTCTATATCCAGCGCATGCCGGACAATCAGGCGTCCGAGTCAGACCTTAAAGCCGAGTTGTCCACGTTCTGCAAAGCCAATATGTCGCCTTACAAGGTACCCAGAGAGGTGTTCTTCATTGATGCTATTCCTCTTACCTCCGTGGGCAAGATTGACAAGAAAGCCTTGCGACAAACCGCATAAAAGCAGTCCGAATACCAACAACAATCAGGTGAATGATGATGATTTCCTTGCTGCTTGAACAGGGTAAAAAGCTGCTGGTGGTCCTGCTACTTGCGCTGCAGGGCTGCTCTTCTCTGCAAGAATCGAACTATGTACCCATCTCCCCGGAAACACTGAATGAATGGATGGTGGAAGGCAGGTTTGTGCTCCGTGCGGAGGGTGTAAAAAGCAAAAGCTACTTTTACTTCAAGCAGCTGGGGGAAAATTATCAGCTGGCCGTGTTGATGGATGACCCGGTGGGCGCCCCCAAGGCGGTGATCAGCGGCAATGTCTATGCGCCGCAAGAAGAAACCCTGGATGTGATGGGCGGGGTGGAGGCCAAGAAGGT
>NZ_LWFX01000410.1:0-1529 GCF_001635175.1 Alcanivorax sp. HI0083
GACCGGCAGGCGAATTTCCACCTGGTCTTCCTGATACAGCTGGGCCAGCTTGCTGCCCGCCTGCACATGTTGCCCTGCCATCACCTGTACAGCTTTCAGGCGCCCGCTGATCGGCGCCAGCAATTCGGTCTGTTCCTGGTTACGCTCCGCCTGACGCAGGCTGGCACGGGCGGCACTCAGCTTAAGGCTTCGTCCAGTTGCGGCTCGAACCGCCCCAGCGCCGATGAGCGCCCGGAAGCCCCGGACACCCGCGCCTTGGCCCGGGTCTGGGCCAGATGCAGACGCGCCGCATGGACACTGTTCTGACGCGAGGTGACCTCCAGAGCAAAAGGCTCCGGATCCAGCTTGAGCAACACATCGCCTGCAGCCACTCGCCCACCATCGGCAAACGCCGGCGCCACCTCCTGAATTCGCCCGGAGACCTCAAGACTCAACGGCAGGTCGTGGCGCGCCGTGGCCTGGCCCTGACTGAACACCGGAATCACCACATCCCGCCAATCCACGGTGATGGTATTGAGGGCCAACACGCTATCCTTGGCCTTGGCCGGCGGGGGGGCCGGCGGCACCAGATAAAGTGAGAAAACGGCCATCACCATGGCCAGGGTGGCCAGCAACGCCACCAGTGTCCGCAAGCTGAGGGAACGCAAACCGGCAGGCAATTTCATTCAACCACTCCCAGCCAATTAACCCAGCGCTGCAAGCACTGGCGTACCGTGGCTTGCGGCACGCCCAGGGAAGAGTGCACTTTCAGGGACAGGCTCATACAGCCATTTACCACAATCACACCATTCGCGACCGGATGGCTCGGGCTGCCCGGGCCACAGCAGGCAAACACGGTATCCTTGGGCATCCCGGCGGAGGCAAAGTCCATTTCCCACTCACCCAGGCTGGAAAAAGACCCGCAGTGCCGGGTGCCTTTCTGCAAACGCCCACACAACCAGTTCACCCCCCGCTGGCCAATCAAGCGGCCAATACGTGCCAGATGCCAATACCGCCAGTGCACATTGGCCTTGAGGTAGCCGCGCACGGAGCGGTCCAGCCTGGCGGCCTTGTCCTCATGGTCCACAGTGAGATAGAACGCGCTGGACAGGTTCATGTCCTCACGCAACATGGGCACCACACCGCGCATGTTCACCGGAAAGCACCAGCTACCGGCAATGCCGTGCAACATCAGGGTGTCACAGACCGCCCGGTGCAATGCCAGCAACAGCAGGCTGTTCACGGATACCTTGTGCTGGTGGGCTCGCTGATACAGCGCACGGGTCTGCGCCGGATTCAACCATTGCACGCAGACCGGGCTGGCTTCGATCGCTTCAGGTTCTGCTTGCCCAGCCAAGTCCCGCCAGCGGCGCCACACCGGTTCCACTGCAGGCAGGTCGTCCGGCAACCGTTGCCAACGCTGCCACCAGCGCGGTGCCTGCTTCTGGCGGCTCAGTGGCATGGCCGGCGGGGTCACCCCGCGTTGTTTCAAGGCCTGGGTAATGCCGCCCACCCCATCATGGTCCCGATGGCGCAAGGCGACGGTGTCG
>NZ_LWFX01000411.1:0-724 GCF_001635175.1 Alcanivorax sp. HI0083
TTTGTGCCGCTTTCTCCCGTGCTTCCTGCAGGCCGCTGGCCGCGACCACCTCGCAACCCAGGGTTTGCAGGGCCGCCACCAGGCTCGCCAGCAGCGCGGAATCATTATCCACACAGAAAACGCGCACGCCCTGGATATCCCGACGCTCGCGCAACGGCTCATTCTGCAGCAATGGCGGCACATCCCCTGTGGACAGCGGCAGCGTTACGCTGAAAACGGTGCCTTTATCCGGCCAGGAGCGGACGGTTAAGGCATGGCCCAACAAACGACAAATCCGGTCGGCAATGGCCAGCCCCAACCCCAGACCTTTTACCTCACGATTATGCAGCTGAGGCAGACGATGGAACTCCCGGAAGATCTGTTCATGCTGATCACCGGGAATCCCCGGCCCGGTATCCCACACATCAATGCGCACGGCATTGTGCAGCCGGCGCGCACCGAACAGGATGCGCCCTGAATCCGTATACCGAACCGCATTGGACAGCAGGTTCTGCAATACCCGTCGCAACAATACTTCATCGCTGTCCACCACCGCACTGCATGACACCGCTCGCAACGTCAGCCCTTGCGCGCTGGCCAGCGCAGAAAACTCCTGACCCAGCGGCGTCATCAATGACGACAAACGCAAGGGATGGATGTGCGTCGCCATGGTGCCGGTATCCAGTTTGCTGATTTCCAGTAACGCAGAGATAATTTGTTCCGCTGCTTGCAGGGAACTGTCGAT
>NZ_LWFX01000412.1:0-646 GCF_001635175.1 Alcanivorax sp. HI0083
GCAGGGCGCCGTTGACCCACAGGTGGTCCTGTTTCGCCTGGGCAGACCAGGATTGATAATCCTCGGGAATTTTCAGGCCCCAGGGCTTGAAGGCGTTATCCATGCCCACCAGGCTGCTGGCCAGGTTCGGGTAGTGGCGACGGATGATGTCGACCATGGTGTTCTCTTCCACCCAGTCGATCCCTTCAGCGGTGTACACCTCGTCAGTGTAATCGGTGGTGAAGAAGCGGTCGGTCATCAGGCGACGTGACGCATTGAGGATGAAGATCTGGAAAGACGTTTCACCAAAGCCAAAGCCTTCCGGGCGCGTCTCTTCTGCCAGCTGGCCCACCAGGGTATCGATCATTTCGATATCGTTGTTGTACAGCGCCTTCAGGTCAGCCACCAGCTGCGGATCACTGGACAACTGCTCGAAGCTGGTAATCGGCTTGAGGCCGATTTGGCGACGGAACTCGTTGTAACGGGGCACGCCACGTTCACGGTCACGCAGCACGTCGATGGCCGCCATATCAATGTCGCCAATCAACGGCATGGACAGGTTACGCAGGAAGTCCGGGTAGTTGTTCAGTGTCAGCGCACCCGGGTGGGTGATACCGAAGGAGTACCACAGGCGATCTTGGCCCACGTCGGTGAGCAGATCTTCCGC
>NZ_LWFX01000413.1:0-752 GCF_001635175.1 Alcanivorax sp. HI0083
ACACCATCTATGCCGACCCCCTGTATTTCAACGACACCCTGGTCACGCTGACACAACGAGACGAGTTAGCCGCGCATTTACAAGCCACCGCCGAAGGGCTGAACAGCATGTCCCTCACCGTCAACCACATCATTAAAGACGGCAGTGATGTGTATCTGCGCTGGGTCATGGAGGCACGCTTCAGCCTGCTCGGCAGCGAACGCCTGTCTCGCACCATTGGTATCAGCCAGCTGCGTTTCAACGCGCAGGGGCAAGTCGTTTTCCAGCAGGATTTCTGGGACAGCAGCCAGGGCATGGACCAGCATTTGCCCGTAATAGGACCGATGACACGATGGCTAAGAGAGCACGACTAATCCCGGCCGGGCTGCTAATGGCTGCTGCGGCAATCGCCTCACCAGGTTACGCGAGCGAAAGCGAGCAACCCTGGCAGGTTTGTACCCGCAGCGATGTGAAAGCCCTGCGCTTCATCACGGTGGGCGAAGCCACCCTGTCCCGACACGACTGTCAGGCCGACGACCTGCTGTCACCACCGTTGCGGCTGACCTTCCGCTATTTTCGTGACGTTCCCGGTGATGCCTTTGCCAAAGCCGCGCTGAACTTTCTGGAAAAAAACCTCCAAGCAACGGAATTCGACCGATACCAGTCCCGTTTCCAGGCATTCAACAGCCATTATCAGGACATCAGCGACGGCGACGCCTACAGCCTGACCTATCGCGAAGACGGCCTGACACTGGCCCTCAATAACCAGCGCT
>NZ_LWFX01000414.1:0-805 GCF_001635175.1 Alcanivorax sp. HI0083
CTGGGGCCGCAAAGGGATTTTCCTGAACATCACCAAGCCCTGGTTCGACTGGTTCAAACCCGGTTTTCATCCGTGGGATCACGATAACAGCGAGCAGCTGCAAAACTTCGAGGCCCTGCTTGGCAACCTCCTCAAAGAGGAAGCCGCTTAACCGTTTTCCAATTCACCGAGCTCTCCCTTTTCCGGTGACTTTCAGGGTCGGCACTTTGCCGGCCCTTTTTTTTGCCGCTCTGCGGCTGCAGCATGCTTCACGCAGCATGCAACACGCTGGCAAACCTGCCGAGATTGGGCCTCATAACGAAAAAAGCGCCTGCTTTTGCAGACGCTTTTTCATGAGTCCAATGCGGGGATTACCCGTCGTTGCCCTCTTGAGTAGACACCACACGATCATCTGCCAGGCGAATGTTGGCCGCTGGCGCATTGCCGTCCCGGTCCTCGCCGAAGTACAGGGTGGTATGCGGGAACGGGATCTCTATACCGGCCTTGTCGAAGTAGATCTTCACCAGCCGGTTGAAGGCACGGCCCACCGCCCACTGATTGCCCGGTGTGGTCTTGATCACCACGCGGATATTCACCGAGCTGTCCGCCAGGGCCGTCACCCCGGCCACGGTCATGGGCGCGAGGATATTATCCTTGTGCTCACCTTCCTTGAGCGCCTCGAAGGCCGCCTCAAGCTGAACGATGGCATCGTCAATGCTTTCCCGATAACCAATGCCGTATTCGCCCACATGGTTACCGTATTCGCGGGTGTAATTGGATACCGCATCCACCGAGGAGAACGGCACGATGTGGTAGGTGCCATAGA
>NZ_LWFX01000415.1:0-1339 GCF_001635175.1 Alcanivorax sp. HI0083
AAAGCCGATGGGCCCGACGGTGCCGGCCACCACGGCCAGTACACAGCAGGCATCCACAATCGCCCCGCCGGGGCCGTGCAGGATGCGCTCACCGAACACCGGGTAAAGCAGGGTGCGGGGCTTTAACGGCAAGCCCTTGTCATAGTGCAGCACCATCAGGGTGATGCTGGTCAGGCAACCGAGAATGGCCCAGGCAAGGAACCCCCAGTGCATGAAGCTTTGTGCCAGGGCGTTGGTGCCTTGCTCCAGAGGGCTGCTGGCTTCGCCAAACAGGGGCGGTGCCGATACAAAGTGGGCGATGGGCTCCGCCGCGGCCCAGAACACCCCGCCCCCGGCGAGCAGGGTACACATGATGATCGATACCCATTTGAAAGTGGACAGCTCCGGTTTTTCCATGCCGCCGAGGCGCACATTGCCCACCCGGCTGATGGCCAGATACAGGGAGATGAAGAAGGTGGCGAGCATGAGTAGCTGCCAATAGGCGCCAAACAACTTGGTGGACCAGGCAAAGCTGGTCTGTACCCAGGCGGCGGTTTGTTCAATATCCCAGAGGGACAGACCTACAAACAGCAGGATCAGGCCGCCGCTGAGAATAAAGACCGGTATATCGACGGCCTGGAAGGTGCGAGACAAGAAAGACATTGTGGTCTCCTGTGAGACGCGACCGGGACGCAGGCGTTGCTGCGGCGAACAAGGAGACCAGAACGGAAAACCCGGAAACTGCGGCCAGGACCTTGGGTCACAGGTGAATGGCGCGTTGCGCAAACGCATGAAACAGTGGGGTTATTCTACATGACCTTGCCGGTGGGCGGCAGCCGAGCCGCTGTTATGCGTCGGGATGCAGGCCCAGTGCCTTGCGATCTTTGCCGTTACGAATCTCGCCCAACAGGCGGTTGGATTGCCGGTACCAGTTACGCCGACCGCGTGGGCCCCATTTGAACCGTTTGTAGGTCCACTGGTACTGGCTCAGGTTGCGGTCAATGCAGCGCTGCAGGCTGCTGTTCATGGCGGTGAGAATATCGGTGGTGTCACTGGCCTGTTCGATGGCCGGGGCCTCTTCGAAGTGAAGGTGGATATCGTTCACTCCACCCTCGCCGCGAATGCAGGAAACGATAAACACATGGGGGCGGTAACGCTGGACGAGTTTGTCGATCAGCGCGGGAGTGGGCACGTCATAGCCGAAAAACGGCACCGAGGGATTGCTGCGGTTGCCCGGATTATGGTCGGAAAGAATACCCAGGGTGCCGCCGGCTTTCATGGCCGCCAGCGCTTTTTTGACCCCCTGACTGTTGGTGGGAATCAGTACCGAGCCGGTGCGCTCTCGTGCTGCCTTGACCAT
>NZ_LWFX01000416.1:0-1032 GCF_001635175.1 Alcanivorax sp. HI0083
AATATGCCCCCCGGTGACGCGTGTGTGTTATACGCGGCCGGCATCCAACGTTTAGCCTTCAGCCAAAACACAGGATTACCCATGTCAGACCAACACCCCTCACAGGATCAGGCTCACGAGCCCGATGACGGCAAGCCCACACTCTGGCAGACGATTCACAGCATTCTGGCCGGCCTTCTCGGCGTGCAAAGCAGCAAAAACCGGGAACGCGACTTTACCAAGGGCGATGCGGGCAACTTTATCGGCGTGTATGTGGTGCTGGTTTTGGCACTGGTGATCGGCATGGTGGTGACCGTGAATCTGGTGCTGGATGCCGCAGCTAAATAGCCCTACGTAATAGAGATATGCCAAGATATTTCTTTTCACTATAAGGGCGCTTTGCTAGAGTGCCGCTCTGCTCCCTCCGGGAGCGACGCTTACCTATTGAATTTTAAGCATTTAAGGACGGTGATACAGTCCCATGTACGTCTATCAGGAATACGATCAACGGTTGCTGGAGGAGCGGGTGGCGCAGTATCGCGACCAGACCCGCCGTTTTCTCGCCAATGAGCTCAGCGAAGACGAGTTTCTGGCACTTCGCCTGCAGAATGGCCTCTACATTCAGCGTTATGCGCCCATGCTGCGTATTTCCGTTCCTTATGGCCTGTTGGCAAGTCGCCAACTGCGTCGTCTGGCGCACATCGTGCGGACCTACGACAAGGGGTTCTGCCATGTCAGCACCCGCCAGAACATTCAGCTGAACTGGCCTTCGGTTGAAGAAGTGCCGGACATTCTGGCGGAACTGGCCGACGTACAAATGCATGCCATTCAAACCAGTGGCAACTGCATCCGTAATATCACCACCGACGAATTCGCAGGCGTTAATCCCAAAGAGATTGAAGACCCGCGCCCCTGGTGCGAGATCATTCGCCAGTGGTCCACCTTCAATCCGGAATTCGCCTATCTGCCCCGTAAATTCAAGATTGCCGTGAACGCTGTACCCGACGCCGATCCGGCCTTGATCGGCGTGCACGATATCGGTGTGCAACTGGT
>NZ_LWFX01000417.1:0-904 GCF_001635175.1 Alcanivorax sp. HI0083
GCATCCCCGAATTTCAAGGAATACCTGCTTCGACTGGTGCATCTGGAAGCGCGCATGGCGTTACTGAAAACGCTGGGTGATACCGATACATCACAGCGGGCAGACAACCCCTGGACACCGGGCAAGGACGACACGCTGACCCGCCAAGACCAACGGCTATGCTTTCGCCACGCACCGGACAATGATCGTTATAATTCCTGTCTGCCTTTGCTGTGAATAAAAGTAAGCTNCCGCTTGAGCATGAAGCCTGTTGCATGAAGCGTGCAGTGTCTCCTGTTACATACTCCGTTGATTCACCCGCGCCATAAGCTGCTCGGCAGACTCCTTGCGCTCTGAATAACGATCGGTGAGGTAGTCACTGCGGTCACGGGTCAAGTAGGTGAACTTCACCAGTTCTTCCATCACATCCACGATGCGATCATAAAACCCTGACGGCTTCATACGATCATTCTCATCGAATTCCAGGAAGGCTTTCGGCACAGAAGATTGGTTGGGAATCGTAACCATGCGCATCCAACGCCCTAATACACGTAGCTGATTCACCGCGTTGAACGACTGGGAACCGCCGCTGATCTGCATCACCGCCAGGGTCTTGCCCTGGGTCGGGCGAACCGCCCCAATAGACAGGGGAATCCAGTCGATCTGTGCTTTCATGATGCCGGTCATGGCACCGTGACGCTCCGGCGAGCACCACACCATGCCTTCACTCCAGGTCACCAGATCACGCAGCTCCTGCACCTTGGGGTGTGCCACGTCTTCGCTGTCCGGTAACGGCAACCCATCGGCATGGAAAATTTTTGTTTCTGCGCCCATGGCCTCCAGCAAGCGCGCCGCCTCCATCACCACCAACCGACTGAAGGAACGGGTTCGCAACGATCCATACAGCAACAGAATGCGCGGCTTG
>NZ_LWFX01000418.1:0-713 GCF_001635175.1 Alcanivorax sp. HI0083
CCAGCTTCCCCGCGATGAGCTGTTCCAGTGTAGCGAGGAAGAGCTGTACGACATCTGCATGGGCATTCGCGCTCTGCGTGATCGTCATCATCTGCGGGTATTCATGCGCCGGGACCGCTATGGGCGTTTTTATTCGTGCATGATTTACCTGAGCCGCGAACGCTACTCCCGGGAATTGCGCGACAAGGTCACCGCCGAACTGATGACGCTGTGCAACGGTCGCTCCGTGGAACGCACCGTGGATTTCCTCCGCGAAGGGCTGGCCCGGATTCACTGCATTGTGCGTATTCCCCAAGGCACACAGCTGGCCATGACCGACAGCCAGGTGGAGCAACGGCTGATTGAAATTACCCGCTCCTGGTCGGACCAGTTACGGGAAGTGTTGCGCGAAAGTGGCTACCAGGATGAGCAGGGCGACAAGGTGGGCAGCCGGGCCGATGACGGGGCTGCCCTGGCCCTGCGTTACGGTGACGCCTTTCCCTTGGGTTACCGGGAAGCACACAGTGCCGTGGAAGCCGCCGCCGACCTGCAATACCTGACGCAGTTGTCTGCCGCCCAACCGGTGCTGCCCAGCCTGGCCATTACCGATGCTGATGGCGCGGCATGCCCGACCAGCCTGCGTCTTTATAGCCTGAATAATCCCATTGGTTTGTCCGATGTGCTGCCGGCACTGGAAAATTTCGGTTTGCGGGTGGTGCGCCAGAACCCCACCC
>NZ_LWFX01000419.1:0-811 GCF_001635175.1 Alcanivorax sp. HI0083
GGTAATCCAGCAGCGGTTCACCATTGTCACGCAGTTCCACGACGCCACCCAGGTTCTCGTCATGGAAGCCGTCGCGGATCATGGCAATGGAGGCGGCCAGATTGGGCAGACGCTCGATTTCATCCCGTGCCCGTTCACCAAAGCCGCCGATCAAGGCACTGGAGAGGCCCGGGTGCATGGGCATCATTTCCATTTTGTAGCCCGCAGGACCATCCACGCCGTGTTTGAAGGTGAACTCGTCGGAATACATGGACTGGGGGGCGCCGTAATACGGGGCGATTTCCTTGTCGTAGAGGCCGAAGGCAAAACTGGTGGGATGCAGGAAGGTGCGTTTGCCCACCAGACCATTCGGGTCCGGGGCGTCGGAGCGCATCAGCAGTGCCGGGCTCTGGATGCCGCCGCCGGCAGCAATCACGGTTTTCGCTTTCAGGGTCACGGTGGCGCCGGTGGGTACCTTGTCGTCATTCAGCGGCCGCACGCGCACCCCGGTGACGGTGTCACCTTCGATAATCAGGGTGTCCGCCTGGGCGCTGTGGATCAGCGTGGAGCCGTGATCCAGGGCGCCGGGAATGGTGGTGACCAGCATGGATTGCTTGGCGTTGGTGGGGCAGCCCATGCCGCAATAGCCGATGTTCCAGCAGCCGCTCACGTTGCGGGGAATCAGGGCGGAATGCCAGCCCCTGTCGTCGCACCCGCGTTTCATCACATCGTTATTGGCGTTGGGGGGCATGGCCCACTTTTCTACCTTGAGGCGGGTTTCCATTTGCTGGAACCAGGGGTCCAGCTGGGCACGGCTGAGGCCCTGCACGCC
>NZ_LWFX01000420.1:0-5069 GCF_001635175.1 Alcanivorax sp. HI0083
CACAATTCGGCAATAGATTATTGTTCAGGAGCAACAATGCAGCATTGGGACCGAATTGAGGCCTTCGTGGAAGTGGTGCGCCTGGGCTCCTTTGCGCGCGCCGCCCGGGGCCTGGGGGTATCCAGCTCCCATGTGAGCCGGCTGGTGGCGCGGCTGGAAACCCAGCTGGGTACGCAGTTGCTGTACCGCACCACCCGGCGGCTTACGCTGACGGATGCCGGCGCGGTTTACTTCGAGCACTGTTGTCAGTTGTTCGATGGGTTTCAGGAGGCGTTGAATGCGATCAGTGATTTCCAGCAGCAGCCCACCGGCGTGCTGCGGCTGACTTGTGCCACTACCTTTGGTGAGCGATTTATCGCGCCGCTGGTCAACGATTTTCTGGCGTGCCACCCGCAGTTGTCGGTGCAGCTGGATTTCACCAATCGACGGGTGGATATTGTGGATGAGGGGTTCGATGTGGCGATTCGCACGGGTGCCTTGCCGGACTCGTCCCTGATCGCTCGCAAGCTCTGCCCCCGGCGGGAATATGTGGTGGGATCGCCAGCGTATTTCGACCGCCACGCCCGGCCCCATACGTTGGGTGAGTTGAGCGGCCATAATTGCCTGCAGGGTTCTTCGGAGCAATGGGCTTTTGATGTGGACGGCCAACATCGCCACAGCAAGGTGCAGGGTAACTGGAAGGGTAACTCCGGAGTGGCCTTGCTGGATGCGGCGCGCAAGGGCATCGGGCTGGTGCAGTTGCCAGATTATTATGTGGCGGAGGATCTGCAGCGCGGGGACCTGGTGTCAGTGCTGGACCAGTATGCCTGCACCCACACAGCGGTCTGGGTGGTGTATCCCCGGCATCGGCACTTGTCACCGAAGGTGCGCCAGTTCGTGGACTTTCTGGTGGAGCATATGGGGGATTGAAAAGGTGCTGAAAGAGTCTTTTTGCAGGAGCGCCGCCAGCGGCGCTCCTGCAGCAACCAAAAGGGAATGAATATGTACACAGGAAGTTGTCTTTGCGGTGGCGTCGCGTTCGAGATTGACGGTGAGCTGGCGCCGATACAGGTGTGCCACTGCCAGCAGTGTCGCAAGGCACAGGGCACTGCACTGGTGACCAATATTCCGGTGAAGACGACGCAGCTGCGCTGGGTTCGCGGGGAAGATCTGTTGAAAGGGTATGAGTCCACGCCGGGGAAGCAGCGAGTGTTTTGTCGCGAGTGTGGTTCGCCGCTGTTCAGTCGCCTTGAGAGTCTGCCGGGCGTGGTGCGAATTCGAGCGGGGCTGTTGAATGAGCCGTTGGAGACCCGCCCTGCGTTTCACTTTTACGTGGATTCAGCCTGTAACTGGTGGTCCATCGACGATGACTTGCCCCGGTATCCGGCGGGTCGCCCGGCATAGCCAGCGAGGCCGGGAACGGGCTACCCGTCCCGGCTTTGGGTGCAACGCTTACTAGCCCAGCTGGGCCTTGAGTGAGGCAATTTCCTGGGCGTCACTGTTACGCGCGGCAAAGGCCTGCCAGCTATCCGTTGCGTGGCTATGCAGGGCCTTGGCCATCCGCGGTTCTTCCTCTTCCGGCAAGTGCCCGAACAGTCCCAGCAGGTTGCTGTCGTGGGCCTGGCTGAGTGCCTGGTCCAGAGTCTGGGGTTGGCGTTCGGTGAGCACATCCAGTGCCGGGGCCAGGTGAGCATGATCCAGCAACGGTAGCAGGAGCAGCAGCTCGTCCCAGCTGTTCTCTTCCGCCACAGTGGTGATCAGGCTTTCCATGATGTGGTCTTCGCGCAGCTTGGCCACATTGACCACGGCCTGCTGGTGCGTGTTGTCCATGGCATTCACCGCCTGCAGCAGGTTGGTCCAAAGCTGCTGGTCGCTGGCAACTTCAATGATATGACTCAGCACCGTCTCTCCCTGTTCGGCCACCAGATTGCCCATCTGGCCGCGGAGCTGGGTGTTCAAATGGCCATTGAGTGACAGCACGGCGGGCCACAGCTCGTGATCGGTGGCGGCTTTGAGTGTGGCCCGTTGCTGCGTTTCGGTGAGCAGGCCCAGCAAGGTGTCGAGTTTGCTTTTATCTTCCAGATACAGCGCAATTTTCACCATGGCTTCACCGTCATCGACGCTGCCGGTGACGGCCTTCAGCGCGGACGGCTGGATCACGGCCACGAAGCGGGCCAGGGTGATGTGCTCATTCATGGCCAGCAGTGCCTTGGCGACCGTGGCGACAATCTTGTCGGGCATGGCGGCCAGCAAGGCCCGGGAATAGGAAGGCTCAAGGTGGATGCACAGCTTGGCGAGAAAATCGTCGGGCAGTTTGTCGGCCAGCTTGATAGCGCGCTCGGCGGGTAGCTCGGAGGCAATCCCGGCGGCCAGCACAGACCCCAGCACGGTGGTCGCCAGTTTGGCACTGGCGCCGGTGGGCACCAGCTTGCTGATGCCGGCCAGGCGTTGGTAGCTGTCCTGGTGCTGTTCATAGAAAAAACTGGAAACGCTGTTACGGAACGCGGCGAGGGCGTTCAGGTCCTGGCCGTCGAGAAAGGCCATCTCGGCTTCGTCGGTTTCCAGCAGACGGCTCAGCTTGAGTAGCTCGGCCTGGGTTTCAATATGCATGATCTGTCTCCTGCTGATTTAACCGAACAACATTTTTTTAACCGGGCGACGGAAAGGCCCGGGCACCACGTTCAAGGCATTATTCATGGCCTTTTCCACGCGGGCGTCTTTGGTTTCCAGTGCGGCGAGCACGGTGTCTGCCAGCTTGCTGGCCTGGTCAGCGGGCAAGGACTCGATAAAGGCCAGCGCATCGGCCGGCAAGCCCTTGTTTTTCAAGGTACTGATGGAATCAGACATGGTTCCTCCTTCAATTCAGGCGCTACTATGCCAGCAAAGCAGAAGGAAGACTGTTGCCGAAAAGCCGGTTTTGGGCGGCGCTTGAGAAAGGCTGAGGTGAAAATTTTACAAGCGGAGCGGAGGAAGGGACCGGCAAGGCGAGCGCCTTGCCGGCCGGCAATAACAGCGGTGCTCAGCTGAACTCGGTATGTTCGCTGATAAACCCCACGCTGATCGCGCCGGGGCCGATATTGACGCCGCCGGTGAGGCCCATGTGGCTGACCAGTAGCTGCACTCCGTGTTTCTCTGCGGTGGTTTTCAGGGCGGAAAAGCCGGGCATCTGGAAGGCGGCATCCGGGTCACCGGCATAGCTGACACAGACAATCGGGGTAAGCAGGCCGCGTTCCACGCACAGGCAGGCGTGGGCGAACATTTTTTCCACCGCACTCTCAAAGCCGCATACTTTGGCCACGGGAAAGGTCTGATCCTGGCGAGCACAGAGAATGGGTTTGATATCCAGTGCCGATCCCATCAGGGCGCCGACAAACCCCACGCTTTTATCGCCTTTTTTACGGGCCCGTTTGTGCACATAGTACAGATCCGGCACTACCGCGTAGCCGGTGGCGTTGGGGGTAAGGTCGCTGATGCGTTGGCGGATGTCACCGATTTTTGTGCCGGCCTGAATCAGGCGAATGGTTTCTGCGGCCAGCACGCCCTGCCCGGCAAACAGTGTCTGGCTATCGCTGACGCGAATACGAAAAGGGCCTTCCCGGCCGGCGGCTTCACGGACTTTTTTGTAGTCGGACAGGATTGCATGAGCAGCATCGGTGGCATTGTCGAAAATGGGGCTGCGACTCTTGGGGACAGTTTGCACCAGGGCGTAATCAAATTCGCCCACGGCCTGATCCAGTAACAGGGTGCGAATTTGTTCCACGGACGGTGGCGCAGTTTCTGCGTCATGGGTCTTGTCGACTTCGTGTCGGGCATAGAATTCCCGCGCCCGCTGTGGGTCCCGGTCATCCACATAAATTTCCTTGCCGATACGGATGGGAACCGGCATCACCAGAATGTTATTGGCATCAATAAAGTCTTTGGGAAGATCACAACCTGAATCCACAACCAGACCGATTTTCATTGTTATACGCCTTGCGAAGCCTGTGTGATTTCAGTCTAGAACGGGCGTTCCGGTATTGGCGTCTTTTTGCGTATGGGAATGGTGTAGGAATGTTATTTGAACGCTGCAGTCTGGATGCCAGGTGCCTGACCAGGAAAACCTGCAGGCTGCAGGTTTTTTGTCGGGCATCTGGCGTTAGGCGTCTTGCCGGCTGGGTTGTGCGAGGCGTTATTCAGGGGATCCTCAATTTTGCAGGAGCTCCCCCCTATTGAATATTGCCGCCCACTTCCACGATTTTCAGTGTGTTGGTGCCGCCGTGGGCATCGTCATAGTTGCCCTTGGTGATCAGCACCCGGTCGCCGGTCTGCACCACGCCCATGGCTTCCAGCATGCTCACTGCCTGGCGGTTCACGGTGTCGCTGGCTAGGGCGTGGCTGTCGAAGGGAATGGCATGGACGCCGCGCAGAATCGCCACGCGCCGCTGGCTTGAGGGGTAGGGGGTGAACGCATAGATGGGCATGCCCGAGCGTAGCCGTGACATCAGCCGCGGGGTATTGCCGGTTTCCGTCATGGCGATGATGGCGGCCACATTGCTGAGCCGGTTGGCGGCCTGCATGGCGGCCATGGCGATGACTTCATCAATGTTGTCTGCGCTGTCATTGATGGGGCGATCGGTGCGGCGTTCCTGCCAGGTGCGTTCGGCGCCAAGGATAATGCGATCCATGGCTTGCACGGTTTCTTTCGGAAAATCGCCAACGGCGGTTTCCGCCGACAACATCACCGCATCGGTGCCATCCAGCACCGCGTTGGCCACGTCGGAGACTTCCGCACGGGTGGGTTGCGGGCTGTGGATCATGGATTCCATCATCTGGGTGGCGGTGATCACGAAACGGTTCAGTGCCCGCGCCCGGCGGATGATGTGCTTCTGCACGCCGACCAGTTCGGCGTCACCAATTTCCACGGCCAGGTCGCCGCGGGCCACCATAACCCCGTCGGATGCGTTGATAATGGCATCCAGGGTGTCATCATCCGCCACCGCTTCAGCCCGCTCGATTTTGGCGATGATGCCGCCCTTGCCTCCGGCATCGTGATAGCGGCGGCGGGCTTCGTTCACATCCTCGGCATCGCGGGGAAAGGACAGGGCCAGGAA
>NZ_LWFX01000421.1:0-1155 GCF_001635175.1 Alcanivorax sp. HI0083
ACAGTTTTTCCGCCAGCTCCGGCAGCACTTTCTCCGCCTGCGGTGCTTTCTGCTTTTTCGGTTGTGCGGTAGCGGTATCCGGCTGGCCGGAGGCCAATCGCTTGTCGCGTGCCTGCTCCACCAGCTTAGGGTCCATGTCCTGCAACACGGTGAGCTTGTTGGAGGCCATCACGTTACCTCCGATCTTCAGATCGCCACCAAAAAACAGTTTCTGTACCGCAGCCAGATCACCGCCAAACAGGGTCGGGGCATGTTTGCTGTCCAACTCCAGCGTCACATCCGCCTTGTCCAGCTGGCCCGCCCCGGCGGTACCCGGTGCGTTTTTCAGATCAATATAGAAATCCTGATCCGGGTTGCTGAACGCAAACTGGAAGCTGGTAGCGGCCTTCTCGATCAGATCCGGGTTGTCAGCGATGAAGTGGCCGATGGCACTGAACACATCCGCCATGGTCGGCTCCTGCGATTCGACCGGTACTGCGACAGCTTGTGAACCACCACCGTCAGCCACGCGCTTGTCACGCGCCTGCTCGGCCAGTTTCGGGTCCATGTCCTGCAACACGGTCAACTTGTTGGACGCCATCACGTTGCCGGAAATTTTCAGCTCGCCACCGAAGAACAGTTTCTGCACCGCCGCAAGATCGCCACCAAACACGGTCGCCAGATGCTCGCTGTCCAGCGCCAGAGTCACGTCCGGTTTGTCGATCGTGCCAGGCCCTGCCGCGCCTGGTGCATTTTTCAGATCAATAAAGAACTGCTGATCCGGATTGCTGAACTCGAACTGGAAGCTGGTACCGGTCTGATCAACCAGTTCCGGTTTCTGCTTGATGTAGGTCGCCACCGCCGCGAACACATCGTCAGGCGTCACCGCCTGCTCCACCTGCGGCGCAGACACTTCCTCGGCGGACACCTGTTCCGGCACCGGCGCTTCTGCCGGAATCTCCGAGAACAACTCGATGGCGGCATTCTTCAGCACCACCTCGTTACGCTCTTTCACCCAGGTTTCGAAGATGATGCGGTTATCGGATTCCTTCCACATGCGCGTTTCCAGGGTTTCACCCGGAAATACCGTCTTGGCAAAGCGCACCTTGATGCTCTTGAAATAACGGCCATCGTTATTGCTGAACGCCTTGATGACATGGCGTCCGGCATAACCGA
>NZ_LWFX01000422.1:0-873 GCF_001635175.1 Alcanivorax sp. HI0083
TGCGCAATCCGCACTTGCTCCATGCCCTGCCCATGCCCGACGCGCCAAGCTGCCTGTATCAACACCTGGAATTTATCGACGGAGTGACCTTGAAGCAGTGGCTAAAGGAGCACCCGGACGCACCGGTTGAAGAGAAGCTCTATCTGGCCGACCAGTTACTTAATGGCATTCGCGCCCTGCACCGTGCCGATGTGATTCACGGCGACCTGAAACCGGACAACATCATGGTGGATACCGAGGGGCTGGTTCGTATTGTGGATTTTGGCAGCTGCCATTGCCGGGGCATGGAGCAACACACTGCCAGCATTCCTCTGGGCACTCGGCATTACAGTGCACCGGAGCTGGTGGAAGGCGAAGCGCCCAGCGAGCAGAGCGACCTGTTCTCCACCGCCGTCATTATTCATGAAATGCTCACCGGTGCCCTGCCCTGGCAGGGACGCTATGAAAAAGCCGTGCACCGCCCGCTGCCCCCCCTGCAGGGCCACAATGCGTTTATCCCCCTGTGGATCAACAACGTGCTGCAACTGGCGCTGCAACGGCAACCAAAGATGCGCTTCACCGACGCGGCGGAATTCCGTGACGCATTACGCCGCCCGGTACGCAGTAACAAACCGGTGGCCGACAGTAACATCCGGCAATTGAGAATGTGGAAAGGCGCGGTGGTCATTCTTGCGCTGTTGTTGTTGATCAGCGTCACGCTACGCTGACAAGCGACCNGGGAAGGCTGAGCTTGCCGGGTTAAGGAGCCTCTGAATAACTCCTTGCATGCTCAGTCTTTCAGGCTGGTTCGCAGTCTAGGCGCGCTTTTGAAGGTGTATGTCCATCCATCAAAAAAGTGCAACAACGAGTGCGGGCCAGCCTGAAAGACCCGAA
>NZ_LWFX01000423.1:0-470 GCF_001635175.1 Alcanivorax sp. HI0083
GGGTGGTGCGGGTGTCGGGTAACGGGAACAGGGCCGCAGCACTGAGAATGCGTTCAGAGGGCTGGCCCCGTTGCGCCAGCCAGCGTTGGGCTGCGCTGTAGGGGTTGCGCGTGATGCTGCTGTCCGGGGAGACCCGCTGCATGTAGGTGACCGGTTCGGTCAGGGCGTAGTAGCCCGCGATCATGGCGACCAGCAGGGTGGCAAGCAGCCAGGGGAAAGCACGGCGCAGGTGGGCCTTACGCATGGTTTGCCTCCAGCCTGTCCATTTGCTGCCAATGCTGGGTCAAGGTGCGCACCTGCTCAGCGCTAACCGGGCGGTGAGCCCAGGCGGTAGTAATCCAGGCCTGGGTCAGCCGCTGCAGGTAGGCAATTGGCAATGAATCGCCGTGTTGTTCCTGCAGTGTGCGCAGGCATTGCTGCTCGGTACTGCCTGCGGCCAGAGCCACGGGGTGACGTGCCAGAATGCCGGC
>NZ_LWFX01000424.1:0-552 GCF_001635175.1 Alcanivorax sp. HI0083
CAACTGAGTCGATCAAACGGAACTTTTTCACCTATTAGCACTCTATAGAAGCGAGTGCTAATATCAGGACTCAAACGGATTGGGATGCTCGTCAACGAGCGACGCCAACGAGGAGAACACGCGCATGACACACCTTTCAGAACGCGCACAGGCGCTCACATTAGCGGTACCGGGTAACGACCTGGATGCCTACATGCGAGCCGTTAACGCCGTGCCGGTACTCAGCGCAGACGAAGAGCAACGCCTTGGCGAACGCCTGTATTACGATCAGGACCTGGATGCGGCACGCAGCCTGGTGCTGTCACACCTGCGCTTTGTGGCTCATATCGCCCGTAGCTACACCGGTTACGGCCTGCCACTGGGTGACCTGGTGCAAGAAGGCAACGTGGGCCTGATGAAGGCAGTGAAACGCTTTGACCCCACCAAGGGCGTACGCCTGGTGAGCTTTGCCGTGCACTGGATCAAAGCAGAAATCCACGAATACGTGATCAAGAACTGGCGCATCGTGAAAGTGGCCACCACCAAGGCCCAGCGCAAACTGTTCTTTAATCT
>NZ_LWFX01000425.1:0-486 GCF_001635175.1 Alcanivorax sp. HI0083
AATCGCCAGATTATTTTATCCGAGTACCCCAAGGGGATGCCCCAGCCTGAACATCTGCCTTTGAAGGAAGGCGCGATGCCGTCGCCGAAAGAGGGCCAGGTCCTGATCAAGACCATCTACCTGTCACTGGACCCCTACATGCGTGGGCGCATGAGCCCGGCCAAGTCCTATGCGGCCAGCGTGGAGCTGGGTGATGTGATGCAGGGCGGTACCGTCGGCCAGGTTGTGGAATCGCGCCTGGAAGGTTATGAAGCCGGTGACTATGTGCTGGGCTTCGGTGGCTGGCAGGAATACTCCGTGCAGGGCAAAGAGATGCTGCGCAAGCTGGACCCGAAACAGGTACCGATCAGCACGGCGCTGGGCGTGCTGGGTATGCCGGGCTTTACCGCCTATGCGGGGTTGCTGGAAATTGGTCAGCCCAAAGAAGGCGAAACCGTGGTGGTCTCTGCGGCCAGCGGCGCGGTGGGTCAGATCGTCGGGCAGATC
>NZ_LWFX01000426.1:0-965 GCF_001635175.1 Alcanivorax sp. HI0083
CGGCTTTGTTGATCGCGGACATGACCGTCTCGATGTCGATCACCCCGGTCAGCACAATACGAATGGTGTCGGGTTGCAGGTCGCGCAGTTCCTGTAGCAGTTCCAGGCCATTCATCTCCGGCATCATATAGTCGGTGATCACCGCATCGAATACGGTAGTGCGCGCCCGGCGCAGGGCTTCGTGGGGGTCCTGGTAGGTTTCCACTTCCCAGTCGGTGTAGGTATTGATAGTGCGCTTCAAGGCTTTGAGGATGTATTCCTCATCGTCCACGACCATGACCTGATACATGGTGAGTCCCTCATTCACGGCGTGCTACATTGTGCTCACCCTTTTCCGCTAAGGGTGGGCACACGGGTATCAGGTTTTACGATACGCCCCGCTATAGGGGCTGACAATTGGTTCGGGCAACGGCAAGGAGCCGGTCATGCCGTCCGGATAGCCGTTTATCCGGCAGGGACGAAAACCGCACAATGGTGGGGAAAAGCGCGGGGAAAACGCGCAAAAAAACGGCTACGTGATCTGCACGATGGCTTTGGTCACCGATCCGGTGGCGATCAGGCGTTCCTGCTGCTGCGCGTTTATGGCATAGGCTTCAGCCCGCATGGCAGCAAGGGTTCGGCCCAGGCGGTCCACATGGGCGCGGATCACGACCTGTTCGCCCCGGCTGGCGGCACGCAGCACGCTGCTATGGGTTTCGATGGTCACCGCGTGCTGCTCGGGTGGCAGTCTGGAGGCCGCCGCAAAAAAGCAGGCCACATCCATCAAGGCATAAACGATGCCGCCATGCAGGGCACCCTGGGGGTTGGTGGTGAAATCATTCACCGGGAAACGCACTTCACTGCGGCCATCCACCGCGCTTACCAGTTCCAGTTCGCAGGCCCGGTGCAGTGGGTGGGCGAGAATGTCGTTTTTGATCTGGTCAATGTGGCTCATGGTTTTCCTTTTTCATTCCGGCGAAACGGAG
>NZ_LWFX01000427.1:0-1141 GCF_001635175.1 Alcanivorax sp. HI0083
TTGCGGTAGTCCGCGAAGCGTCTACACGGGTGATGGGGATGCGCCATTTCGACGTGCAGATGATGGGCGGGATATCCCTGCATGAAGGGCGTATTTCCGAGATGCGTACCGGTGAAGGTAAAACCCTGACGGCGACCCTGCCGGCCTACCTGAATGCGCTCTCCGGTGAAGGCGTGCATGTGGTTACGGTAAATGATTACCTGGCCGAGCGTGACGCCAATTGGATGCGTCCCCTGTACGAATTCCTCGGGTTATCCGTGGGCATCATTCTGTCCCAGCAGCCCACCGAGCAGAAGCGCGCCGCGTACGCGTCGGATATTACCTACGGAACCAACAACGAATACGGCTTCGATTACCTGCGCGACAACATGGCCTTCCGCCTGGAAGACCGGGTGCAGCGTGGGTTGAATTACGCCATCGTCGATGAGGTGGATTCCATCCTGATTGATGAGGCGAGAACGCCACTGATTATTTCCGGCCCGGCGGCAGATTCCTCCGAGCTGTACCAGGCGGTGAATCAGTTGATGCCGCAACTGGAGAAAGAGACAGAAGAGAGCGAAGGCGATTACTTCGTTGATGAAAAACAACGGCAGGTAGAGCTGACCGAGGCGGGTCACCAGAAGATTGAAGCGCTACTGGTCAGCAACCAGTTGCTGGAACAGGGCGAAAGCCTGTACGCGGCCCATAACCTGGCGCTGCTGCATCATGTGCATGCGGCGCTGAAAGCCCATGCCCTGTTCCACATCGACCGGGATTACATCGTTCAGAACGACCAGATCGTGATCGTGGATGAACACACCGGCCGTACCATGCCGGGGCGTCGCTGGTCCGAAGGTATTCATCAGGCCATCGAGGCCAAAGAAGGGCTGAATATCCAGCAGGAAAACCAGACCCTGGCGTCCACCACCTTCCAGAACTATTTCCGCCTGTATAACAAGCTGTCCGGCATGACCGGTACCGCGGACACCGAGGCGCTGGAATTCCGCCAGATTTATGGCATGGATGTGGTGGTGGTCCCCACCAACAAACCCATGGTGCGGATTGACGCCAATGATTTGGTGTACCTGAGCCTGCAAGAAAAATTCGACGCTATCGTCAAGGAAGTGACCGAGGCGGTGGCTAAAGGTGCGCCGGTGCTGGT
>NZ_LWFX01000428.1:0-580 GCF_001635175.1 Alcanivorax sp. HI0083
GCCATCCTGGGGAAAATGCTGGCGAAACTCTTTCTGCGCCTGCCCACAGGCACGGCCACTGGCATCAAAAACGATGGCGCGGGAACTGGTGGTGCCCTGGTCGATGGATAGGATGTAAGACATGACTCGGCTAATCCTGTTATCAGTATTGGTGGCTGGATCAGGCAGACGTCCCGGAGGGCGTCGGGAGACGCATTTTAAATGAAGGTCCGATGACAGATTGCACGATAACGGACAACCTTATAGACCTTATCGGCTATATATCGCCTGGCACCGGGTGCCTGACGCACAGCTCGCGCACTGCAGCCGGGTTCGATTACGGTTTTCGATATCGTCCGGTATCTGGTGCCCGGCGCACTATCCACTCATCCGACCCAGCACATGCTGGCCTTGCTGGCTCTTGGGCAAGCTTACGGTAAACCGGGCTCCGCCTTCCGGGCTTTCTTCCACGCGAATCTCTCCGCCGTGCCAGTCCACAATCCGCTTCACGATGGACAGCCCCAAACCATACCCGCCGCTGGCCCGGTGACGACTTTTATCCAGCCGGGCAAAGGGTTTGAACACGCGCTCGCGCTCATGC
>NZ_LWFX01000429.1:0-549 GCF_001635175.1 Alcanivorax sp. HI0083
TATCGCCACCAGTTGAACCACCACGCTCACCGGGGTTATAGCCTGGCAGGTCAATAAAGGCCAAATTACGGCATGACTCCATGGGAACTTCAAGTGAAATAAAAGGCAACAAATCTCGAAGATTAAAACCAAACTCTTCAACAAATTTGTGTGATAAACGGGAATAAATATGCTGGGGTATTTCAAAGCACCCACCCCCGGATGGGTAACCGCTAACTACTGGCTTGTCCGCATGAAAAACGTAGGTGGGAATGGCTGTCACAGGCTCAATCCCAATAGGGAGACTGACATCATCACTCAAGAAAAGGCTGGTTATAAATGAAGACTTTCCGCTACTAAAACCACCCGCCACAGCTACCACAGTTCGCTCTGAGAACGAGCTAAGCGACTCCGAGAGTCGAAACTCATCATCCGCCGATCTTATTCTCATCATCTGCTCTGCCTCATTCGTCACTACTGCAACCCGATTAATAAGCGGCAAGAGCTGATGATCAACCAAGCGGCGAAATTCCAAATAGCGATCAGACAAAGACGTCATAGGAGAAGTGG
>NZ_LWFX01000430.1:0-602 GCF_001635175.1 Alcanivorax sp. HI0083
ACCTGACCATCCGGCTGCTGGTGCAATATGGGTCCGGCATGCTTACCGCCGAACAGCTAGGGGAACTGGCCCACCAGACAGCCCAGCGCCTTTCTTTGCTGTACGAATTCAACTCTCCGGAATTCTTCGACAAGGTAGTGCTGAAGAACTTTATCGCCCAGCTCTACACCACCGGCCTGGTCACCCCCGGCGGCAGCGGCGCACTGGAATTCAGTGAGAAACTGGAAGCACTGGATGACGAGGCTAACCGTATTCTCAGCCCCGATATCAGTGACGCCATTCGGCGTGTCACCCGGGTAAGCAATTTAGGCAACCTGCTTACCGCCTCTTCTGACGGCTCCTGATCATGCCGGCCACCGCCAACGGTGGCCAGTATAAACGCCGGCACCGCCGCCCCTCTCTTATCAAGATACCCGGGAATAAAGCCAGGGTATTAGCGAACCGGTCGTGGGGACGTGATTACTGAGAGGAGTAGTGAGCTGGCTCAGGTGCACGTATAGATATCGAAGCGCACCGCCTTGCCTTTCTGGCTGAACGACGGCTCGATGTCAGCCAGATAGCTCGCCTTTACCGGGCGTTTTACGACGACACGGGCGGGGGAA
>NZ_LWFX01000431.1:0-9347 GCF_001635175.1 Alcanivorax sp. HI0083
AGGGCTGTTTAATCAGGTAGAAACGCCGCTGTGGTACACCCTCGCGGGCCGTTGGCTGAAAGCAGCCTTCTGGGAGCCGCTGGTCGAACAGGCCGGCTGGAGCCGTTTGGCCAAGGTCGAGCCTTATCGGCGCCAGCACAGCCACATCTATACCAATTGCGCTTTTTTTCGCGAACTCCAGCAACAACACAAAGGCGCAGCACGCTTTGTGCCTCCGGCCTGGCAGCAGCTTGAAATCCATGATGAGGCAACACCAGTGCGCTTGCGTTCGCGCCTTGCCGACACCGTTACCCAGTGGCGCCACCGGTGGACGCTGACGCAGTTGTCCCTGGATATTCGCCACTGGAAAGAGCCGGACGTGACCCGTGAAGCGCTATGGCGGGCTTTTATGCGACTGGATGCCATGGGAGAGGCGCTCAGTCGGGTGGACGGTGAGCTTGCCTATCTGACCCTCGCCGATGCCCTGCCTCGCTATGAGGCGCCGTTACCGCTAGCGCTGCTGGTCACCCCCGCTGAATTGCAGGCAGTGGAAGCATTGGCCCGGGGGGATCTTGAGGCGGTGCGAGAGACCTCGCTGCGCCCAGGTGCCGACCCGGTGCACGCGCCATTAAATGAAGGCCCGGCCCAGGCGGCTACCCTGAATGGCTTGCAACAACCGGGGATAGTCAGCGACGGGCAACTGGCTCAACCGAGTGAGCAGGACGCCAATGCGTTGCGTATGGCGCGTACGGCACGAGGCCTGCGTTTTGCCATCGGCAACCGTCTTCGCCGTCTGCTGCGTTCCATGGGGGCTATCGTGGTCGAGCAGGGCACGCTGCAGCACCCGGATGATATCTATTTCCTGTATTTTGATGAGCTCTGGCAGCTGTGGATGGGGCAAAAGCTGCCAGCCAGTGCAGGCAGAGAGGTCATTGGTGACCGTAAACTCCGTTATCTGGATGATGGCTTGCAAGGCGCACCGGACTGGAAGATGGATCAGGTGGGTTATGGTTTCGGCGGCGGGCAGCGCCTCAGCCCATTGTTGCGCGGCTTGCCATTGGTTGATGGTTCTGCGGAAGGGCCGATCCGGCGGGTATGCAGCGCCTGGTGCCTGAACAAGGTCCTGCCCGGCGATATCGTGGTAGTGGATCAGGTGGAACCCGCATGGCTGCCTTGGCTGGTACAGGCGGCGGGCCTGGTGATTGCCGAGCAGGATCCGGCTAACGCCGCCGCCAGCCTGGCGGTGACCTATGGCATTCCTGCCATCTGGTCTGCCAGTGATGTCATGCATAGCGTGCAGGACAATCTGCAGGCAACCCTGGATGCCACCCAGGGCCAGCTTGATGTCGCTCCGGTTATGGATGACGATAACGCCAGCTAGGACGATCGGGCTGGAAGGCGAAAAGTGCAGGGCTCACGTGTTGTTCTTGTCCCACAGAGGCAGGTTCCATGACGCAACCACCGAATCAGGAAGAAGACACTCGCCCGTTTGTGGCCCCATGCCACACGGTCGATACCCGCGCGCCACTGCGCTGGCTGCGCAAGGGATGGCAGGACTTTCGGGCGGCGCCAGGGCCAAGCCTGGTATATGGCGGCATCATGTTCGTCATCAGCTACCTGATCAGTGCCGCCACTTGGTGGTTCGGTAATATGGGCCTGTATCTGGGCCTGCTTTCCGGCTTTGTCTTTCTTGGGCCGCTGTTGGCGCTCAATCTCTACGATATCAGCATCCAGCTGCAGCAAGGGCGCAAGCCCAGCTTGCTTGAGAGTTTACGGCAGGCGCGGGCCTGCATGGGTGACGCCCTTACCTTTACCGTGATTCTGGTAGTGGTGTTTCTGGTGTGGGCCCGGGCGGCGAATCTGATTTATATCTTTTACCCGGTTAATGAGTGGCACCTGGAGAATGTACTGCTGTTCTTCGGGGTGGGCAGCAGTGTGGGCGCCTTGTTCTGCGCCATCGTTTTCACCGCCAGCGTGTTTTCACTGCCCATGATCATGGATCGCAAGACGGACATGGTGACCGGGGTGATTACCAGCACCAACGCGGTGCTACGCAATAAACCGGCGCTGTTTGTGTGGGCCTGCCTGATTGGTGTTTGCCTGCTGGTGGGCTTGTTAACGGCCTACCTGGCGCTGGTGGTGCTGCTTCCGGTGCTTGGCTATGCCACCTGGCATGCCTACCGCGAAGTGATTGATGCCAGCGTATGGGAGCCGCGCTTTACGCTTCCTGCTGAGGATGCAGATTGAATGCGGGAACCGCCTTTCCGGCAACGATCCCCGCATTTCTCTGAACAGCCTGAGGGCCTAGTCCTCGTCCATGTAGCCCAGCAGGTGGGGCACCATCCGTTCGATCTCCTTGCGTGTCATGCCTTTGCGTGCGGCGTAGTCGTCCATCTGGTCCTTTGCCAGTTTGCCGGTGCCGAAATACTTGGCCTGTGGGTGGGAGAAGTACCAGCCGGATACAGCCGCAGTGGGCAGCATGGCGTAGCTTTCGGTTAGCGTCATGCCGGCATGGGTTTCCGGGTCCAGTAACTGCCACAGCAAGGCTTTCTCTGTATGGTCCGGGCACGCCGGGTAACCCGGGGCAGGGCGGATGCCTCGATATTTCTCGCTAATCATGTCCTGGTTGCTCAGTGCCTCATCGCTGGCGTAGCCCCAGTAGTCCTTGCGCACTTTTTCGTGCAGGCGCTCGGCGAACGCTTCCGCCAGCCGGTCAGCCAGTGCCTTGAGCATGATGGCGGAATAGTCATCATGGTCGGCTTCGAAGCGGGCGACATGTTCGTCGATACCAATGCCGGCGGTAACCGCAAAGCCACCCAGCCAGTCGGTGAGCCCGGTTTCCTTGGGCGCGATAAAGTCACTCAGGCAGAAATCCGGCTTGTCGTTCTTGCTTCGGTCCAACTGCTGGCGCAGGTGATGAAGGGTCATGAATGGCTGCTCATCACCCGGGTTGCGGTACAGCTGGATATCATCCATATCCGAGTTGGCCGGCCAGAAACCCATTACACCACGGGCAGTTAGCCACTTTTCTTCAATGATTTTCTCAAGCATTTCCCGGGCATCCCGGTAGAGCTTGGTAGCTTCTGCGCCGACCACTTCATCGTCGAGGATCTTGGGGAATTTGCCGGCCAGCTCCCAGGCACGGAAGAAGGGCGTCCAGTCGATGCGTTGCACCAGATCATCCAATGGATAATCGTCCAGCACCTTCAGGCCTTTCACCTTGGGCTCGGGCGGCGTGTAATCACTCCAGTCAGGCTGGAATCGATGCTCCCGGGCCTGATCAATGGAAATCAGGCTGCGGTCCACCTGCTGTTGTTTGCGCCGGACGCGCAGTGCCTCGTAGGTTTCCTTGAGTTCGGAGACAAAGTCGTCCTTGGCCGTTTTGGAGAGCAGCCTGGAGGCCACGCCGACGGCACGGGAGGCATCAGCAACATGGACCACGGCCTTGTCATAGGCCGGATCAATCTTCACCGCGGTATGAATGCGGCTGGTGGTAGCACCGCCAATCATCAACGGCAGGTCCATTTCCAGGCGCTGCATCTCGCTGGCCACATGCACCATTTCTTCCAGCGAGGGGGTAATCAGCCCGGAGAGGCCAATGATGTCCACATTTTCTTCTTTGGCTACCTCGAGAATAGTCTCGCAAGGCACCATGACGCCCAGGTCCACCACGTCATAGCCATTACATTGCAGCACCACGCCAACAATGTTCTTGCCGATGTCGTGCACATCGCCTTTCACGGTGGCCATCAGGATTTTGCCGTTGGCTTCATCCTGGGTGCCCAGCTCTTCCTTTTCCTTCTCCATGAAGGGCATCAGGTAGGCGACTGCCTTCTTCATGACCCGGGCGGATTTGACCACCTGGGGCAGGAACATCTTGCCTTCGCCAAACAGGTCGCCGACCACGTTCATGCCATCCATCAAGGGACCTTCGATGACGTGAAGCGGGCGGGCGGCATTCTGGCGGGCCAGCTCGGTGTCTTCTTCCACGTAGTCGGCAACGCCTTTCACCAGGGCATGCTCAAGGCGCTTTTCGACGGCCCATTCACGCCAGGCCAGATCTTCCTTTTTGGCTTTCTCGCCGCCGCTACCCCGGTATTTCTCGGCAAGATCCAGCAAGACTTCGGTGCCGTCTTCGTGGCGGTTGAGCACCACATCTTCCACTGCGTTGCGCAGTTCTTCGGGAATGTCCGCATAAATGGCCAACATGGTGGGATTGACGATCCCCATGTCCATGCCGTTTTTGATGGCGTAATAGAGGAACACTGCGTGGATGGCTTCACGAACCGTGTCGTTGCCCCGGAAAGAGAAACTCACATTGGAGACCCCGCCGGAAATCATGGCGTGGGGCAGGGTGCGCTTGATGTCGCCTACCGCTTCAATGAAATCCACGGCGTAGTTGTTGTGCTCTTCGATCCCGGTGGCAATGGCGAAGATGTTGGGGTCGAAAATAATGTCTTCCGGCGGGAAACCCACTTCTTCGGTGAGCAATTTGTAGGCACGGGTGCAAATTTCCACCTTGCGCTCACGGGTATCTGCCTGGCCTTCCTCATCGAAAGCCATGACGATCACGGCAGCACCGTAACGTCGCAATAGGCGCGCCTGATGAAGAAAGGCCTCTTCGCCTTCCTTCATGGAGATGGAGTTCACCACCCCCTTGCCCTGGATGCATTTCAGCCCGGCCTCGATCACTTCCCACTTGGAGGAGTCGATCATGATCGGCACTTTGGAGATTTCCGGTTCTGAGGCCACCAGATTGAGGAACTTCACCATGCACTCGGCGGATTCCAGCATCCCCTCATCCATGTTGATATCGATGATCTGGGCGCCGTTCTCCACCTGGTCGCGGGCCACGTCCAGCGCGGCATCGTAGTCCTCTTCCTTGATCAGGCGCAGGAATCGTTTGGACCCGGTCACATTGGTCCGTTCGCCCACATTCACGAACAGGGAATCCTTGGCGATGGTGCAGGGCTCCAGGCCGGACAGTCGGCATGCCACTTCAATGTCGGGCAGTTGGCGTGGCGCCAGACCTTCAACAGCCTCCGCCATGGCGGCGATGTGCTCCGGGGTAGTCCCGCAGCAACCACCGATAATGTTCAGAAAGCCTTTCTCCGCCCAGGCGCGGACTTCTTTTGCCATGGTGAACGGATCCAGGTCATATTCACCCATTTCGTTGGGCAGCCCGGCGTTGGGGTGGGCGGACACATAAGTTTCGGAAATGCGCGACAGCTCTTCGATGTACGGACGCAACTCCATGGGCCCCAGTGCACAGTTCAGGCCAAAGCTGATTGGGCGGGCGTGGCGCAGGGAGTTGTAGAAGGCCTCGGTGGTTTGCCCGGTGAGGGTACGGCCCGAGGCATCGGTGATGGTGCCGGATATCATGACCGGCAAGTCCAGATTGTTCTCGTAGCAGTACTGGTCCACCGCAAAGACCGCCGCCTTGGCATTCAAGGTGTCGAAAATGGTTTCGATCAGCACCATGTCGATGCCGCCCTCTACCAGGCCGTCCAGGGCCTCCAGATAGGCGTTCACCAGTGCATCAAAGTTCGTGTTGCGATAGCCCGGGTCGTTCACGTCCGGGCTGATACTGGCGGTGCGGTTGGTGGGGCCAAGCACCCCGGCCACGTAGCGGGGCTTGTCTGGTGTGGAGGCTTCGTCGGCGGCCTCCCGGGCGACACGGGCGGCGGCAACGTTGATGTCCCGCGCCAGGTCCTGCATGTCGTAATCGGCCATGGCGATGGACGTGGAATTAAACGAGTTGGTCTCGATGATATCCGCGCCCGCGTCCAGGTAGCCCTTGTGCAATGCCTTGATTCGCTCAGGTTGCGTCATGCTGAGCAGGTCATTATTGCCTTTCAGGTCGCTGGGCCAGTCGGCGAACTGGCTGCCGCGGAATTCCTCTTCACTGAACTGGCAGCGCTGGATCATGGTGCCCATGCCACCATCAAGAATCAGGATGCGTTCCTTGAGTTGGGCAGTTAATTGAGCGCGCGGGTTCTGTGACATCGATGGCTCCGGCAAGGGCGGGAAATTGGGGCGTGCATTATAGCGGGGCAGGGCGCAGATACCCAATATGTGGTGCTTTTTCCGGGGGGAATCGCGATAAAAGGGCATTGTTGGCGGCAGCAGACTGGCCATAAGGTGCATTAGGTTTCNTTATTGGGCAGGCTTGGTGGCGGAATGGCAGGCATGTCTCGCGGCCAGTGGATGAAATTTTTGTAAAATCCCGCGCGGCGGCATCAGCATGGCTTGGGCTTGCCGCAGGAACGGGCATAATTCGCGCTCACAGGATGAGGAGTACGCTTAATGGATCAATATCTGACCCAACTGGAAACCTTTGCCAATGAAAATCTGGTGCCTTATGCCTGGAGCATTGCGGCGGCACTGGTTATTTTCATTGTCGGTAGCTGGATTGTTGCCCGCCTTAGTGGCTGGGTTAAAAAGCTGCTAAACAAGCGCATGGATGAAACAGTCGCCACTTTCCTGGGGCGGATTGTTCACGTTCTGCTGTTCGTTTTCGTAGTGATTGCGTCCCTGGATCAACTGGGTATAGAGACGACCTCCCTGGTTGCGATTCTGGGTGCCGCCGGCCTGGCTGTTGGCCTGGCCTTGAAAGATTCCCTGGGTAACTTTGCTGCGGGCGTCATGCTGATCATGTTCAAGCCGTTTCGCGTGGGGCATTACGTGGAGGCGGGGGGAACCTCTGGCACGGTCAAGGAAATCCGTATTTTTGCGACGATCATGAACAGCCCGGATAACAAGGTTCTGACCGTGCCCAACGGTGCAATCATGTCCGGAAATATCGTCAACTATTCGGAAAAGCCCACACGTCGAGTGGATATGGTTTTTGGTGTCGCTTACGATGCGGACCTTTCCGTAGTGAAAAAGGTGCTGCAGGAGGTTCTTGCTGCGGATGATCGTGTGCTCAAGGATCCTGCGCCGACCATCGTCGTGGGTGAGCTTGCGGATAGTTCGGTTAACTTCTTGTGCCGTCCCTGGGTAAATAGCGCGGACTACTGGCCGGTTCTGTGGGATACCACGGAAACCGTGAAGCGTCGCTTTGACGAAGCTGGCATTGGCATTCCGTTCCCGCAGATGGACGTACATTTCGACAAAAACGATTAAGGAGTCATTCATGCGCAGTAAGACAATCGCTGCCATGCTGCTGGCCGCCGGGCTTCCGGCGGTATCGGTGGCTGCAGAAGATGCAGCCACCGACGAGGGCAGTGAAGTTTCAAAGTGGTCCGGTGATATTGGTGTCGGGTTGTTGTTCAAGCGTGGCAACACCAATTCCGACTCTACCAATGCCAACGTTAATATGGCACGGGACAGCGAGAAATGGCGTCATACTTTCAAGGCTGATGCCAATAACGAGAAGGAAGAGGATCCCGATACGGAAGAATACAACCGTACGGATGAGAACTACTTCGCTTCCTACAAGCTGGACCGTAAGCTTGGCGAAGATGCTAAAAACTACCTCTTCAATGTGCTGACCTACCAGAAAGATAATTTTTCGGGGTATCACTACGAAGCCAGTTATGCCATCGGTGTAGGTCGCCGCTGGATTGATTCGGATCTGCAAACCCTGGATGCCGAAATCGGTCCGGGTTATCGCGTAAAGTGCCTGGAGCCCCAGGACACCTATATGAGTTGCCATAACTCGGAAGAAGATGCGATTGCCCGCATTGGTATCAAGTACGAGTTGCGCGTCAGTGACAACACCACCTTCAAGGAAGATTTCTCTACCGAGGTAGGTGAAGAGGGCGCGGATACACGGGCTGAAACGTCTTTGACCACGGCGATTAATTCCAGCTTTGCCTTGCGCCTGCGCCACTTGCTGGAACATAACTCCTCGGTACCGCCTGGCACCAAGGAAACGGATCATACGTTCTCTGTCGGTGTGGTTTACACCCTGCAGTAGAGCGGTTTTTCTGCGTCACAAAAAAGCCCCGGCCGGTAACGGTCGGGGCTTTTTTTGTGTTCATCGCGGAATTGAGCAATCAGCCAGCTTCAGAGCTTGTCGCATTGTCCCGCCCTGACAGATGCTGGACGACCGGAACCTCCTGCCCATCCCTCAAAAGAGATGCCGCAATAGCGACAGCCTCTCAGGCTATGGGGTTTGACGTCAGGCATCCGGCATCAGGCGTTAGGCTCTGGGCAAAACTCCGTGGGAAGGGCTCGCCATCATGGCTTTCTCTCTAAGCCGCGATGAGCCAAAAAAAAGGAGCCCGAAGGCTCCTTTCTTTGCGAAGGCGGTGGATCAGCCTTCCTTCAGGGCGGTGGTGATATCCAGCACCGCGCCTTTGCCGTCGCCGAACAACATCAGGGTGTTGTCCTTGGCGAACAGCGGGTTGGGCAGGCCGGCAAAGCCGGCGCTCAGAGAGCGTTTGACCACAACTACGGTCTTGGCCTTGTCCACGTTGAGGATGGGCATGCCGTAAATCGGGCTGCCTTTGTCTTCGCGGGCCATGGGGTTGGTTACGTCGTTGGCGCCCAGCACGATGGCTACGTCGGTCTGCTCGAAGGTCGGGTTGATCTGGTCCATGTCCTTGAGCTGGTCGTAGGGGACTTCGGCTTCGGCCAGCAGTACGTTCATGTGGCCAGGCATGCGGCCAGCAACCGGGTGAATCGCGTATTCCACCTCGATACCGGCGGCTTCCATGGTGTCAGCCAGTTCACGTACAGCATGCTGCGCCTGTGCCATTGCCAGACCAAAGCCGGGTACAATAACGACGCGTCGTGCGGTTTCCAGCATCATTGCGACTTCGTCTGCGGAGGTGGATTTCACCTTGCCGGCGTAGACTTCGTCTTCGTCCACGGCGTCGCCTGCTTCCGCCATTACACCAAAGAGCACATTGGTGAGAGAGCGATTCATGGCTTTACACATGATGCTGGTCAGGATCAGGCCGGATGCGCCTACCAGGGAACCGGTAATGATCAGGGCGCTGTTGCCCATGACGAAACCGGCCGCAGAGGCTGCCACACCGGAGTAGGAGTTCAGCAGGGCGATCACAACAGGCATGTCTGCACCGCCAATCGGCAGCACCAGGAACAGGCCCAGCACCATGGCTGCTGCCACCAGGCTCCAGAACACCATTTCGTTACCCGGGTTAACCACCAGGTAACCGATACCGACGAGAGAACCGATAAACAGGATGGCGTTAACCAGTTTCATGCCGGGGAAGCCCATGGGCTTGCCGTCGATGAGCTCCTGCAGCTTGGCAAACGCCACAAGAGAACCGGTCAGGGTAACAGCACCAATCAATACGGCCGCGCCGGTGGCGATGATGGATACCGTATCGTTGGCGGAACCACGGAAGAATTCCGCTGAGGCAACAGCAAAGGAGGCACCGCCACCAAAACCGTTG
>NZ_LWFX01000432.1:0-1228 GCF_001635175.1 Alcanivorax sp. HI0083
AACAGCAGACCATTATCAATACCCTGATACAGGGCGACGACGCCCTGGTGCTGATGCCCACCGGCGGCGGTAAATCCCTGTGCTATCAGATCCCCGCCCTGGTCCGGCCAGGCACCGGTGTGGTGATCAGCCCGCTGATTGCCCTGATGCAGGATCAGGTGGATGCGCTCAAGGCACTGGGCGTGAAAGCCGGCTTCCTCAACTCCACCCTGTCACTGGAACAAGTACGCGAGCTGGAAAACGCCTTGCTGCAAGGCGAGTTGGACATGCTCTACATCGCCCCGGAGCGGCTGATACAGCCGCGTACCCTGGCGCTGTTGAAACAGGCTGAGGTCGCCCTGTTCGCTATCGACGAAGCCCACTGTGTGTCCCAGTGGGGGCACGATTTCCGCAACGACTATCTGCAGCTGTCCCTGCTGCACCGGGAATTCCCGCAAGTGCCCCGCATTGCGTTAACCGCCACCGCGGACCAACGCACCCGCACGGAAATTGCCGAGCGACTGGACCTGACCCAGGCGCGGCATTTTGTCTCCAGCTTCGACCGCCCCAACATCCAGTACCGTATCGAGCGCAAGGACGGCGCCCGCAATCAGTTACTGCGCCTGTTGCGTGCCGAGCACGCCGGTGAAGCGGGGATCGTCTACTGCCTGTCGCGCAACAAGGTGGACCGGGTGGCCGAATGGCTATGCCAGCAGGGCATTAATGCTCTGCCCTACCACGCCGGGCTTTCTGGCCCGCTGCGGGAAAAACACCAGCAGCGCTTTCTGCGCGAGGACGGCATTGTCATGGTCGCCACCATTGCCTTCGGCATGGGCATCGACAAACCTGACGTGCGGTTTGTGGCGCATCTGGATCTGCCCAAGAGCATTGAGTCCTACTATCAGGAAACCGGCCGTGCCGGCCGTGATGGCAACCCGGCTACAGCCTGGATGGCCTATGGGCTGGAAGACGCCATCAAGCTCAAACAGATGCTCGCCCAAAGCAGTGGCAACGAGCAGCACAAGCGCAACGAAAACCAGCGCCTGGAAAGCATGCTGGGGCTGTGCGAAATCACCCATTGCCGCCGCCAGGCATTGCTGCACTACTTTGCCGAAACTCTGGAAAAGCCCTGCGGTAACTGCGACACCTGCCTGCACCCACCGGAAACCTTCGACGCCACCGAAGCCGCCCAAAAAGCCCTGAGCTGTGTCTACCGGACCGGACAGCGCTTCGGCGTCAATCACCTGAT
>NZ_LWFX01000433.1:0-862 GCF_001635175.1 Alcanivorax sp. HI0083
CGCCCTGCAGCCAGCCCACCCAGGCCCACGATGCTTTTCCTGATCATTCTGTTTTTGTCACTTGTATTGCCATTCCTGCATTATGCCTGTGATTTCATACTTGAATCACAGGGGGCTTGACCGTACTGTTCCCAAACTTTGCCGCTGGTGAGCGATTATGTCAGGAACAGTTATACGTGCTGGAGAACCCCATACCATTCGCACTCGCGGCATTACCCTGCTGCGTTCCGGCCACAAGGAAGTACGGCGACTGAAACGGGCCAACCACACGCCATCAATTCACGGCAACAAGGTGTGGAATTCCAGTTACCTGATCATGGACCATCTGACCAAAAAGAAGCTCTCTGCGGATCAGCACCTGATGGATATCGGTTGCGGGTGGGGGCCACTGTCCATTTTCACGGCAAAACGCTTTGACTGCCGGGTAACCGCAGTGGATGCCGACCCGGATGTGTACCCCTACCTGGATTTGCATGCCAGCATCAACAAGGTGGACGTGACGCCGCTGCAAGCCCGTTTCGAGAAGCTAACACAAGCCAGACTGGCGGATGTGGATATCGTTGCAGGGGCGGACATCTGCTTCTGGGATGAACTGACGCCAGTGCTGTATAACCTGATTCGTCGCAGCCTGCGTGCTGGCGTCAAACAGATAATCATTGCCGACCCGGGCCGTTCTCCGTTCTATGCACTGGCGGAAAAATGCGAAGCCGGCAAGCTGAACAGCCGCGTGGTCGAACGCCGTACCCAAACCCCGAAGGCCCTGTGCGCGGATCTGTTAATCATCGACAATTGAATTTTCCAGCCTCGCCACCATGTTCTTTCTACGGACCATGGAAGTGACAGGATTATGACCGACAACGAT
>NZ_LWFX01000434.1:0-253 GCF_001635175.1 Alcanivorax sp. HI0083
GCATGCCAGTGACTCCCGTATGGTCGGCATGAAGCGCCGTGACACCGGGGTGGCGGGAATATTGCTGAAAGGGCTTTGCCAGCGGGTGCGGATTATTCCACTCCAGTGCGGCGGCAATCGCCAACAGATCCTGCTCCGGCGTCGTGCTGTTGGCTGCCTTTGTATCGACAATACGAAACTGGCCAGCGGTGAGCGTGCCGGTTTTATCAAACAGCACACCTTTCACCGCGGTGCAGCGCAGAAGCTGCCGGGG
>NZ_LWFX01000435.1:0-692 GCF_001635175.1 Alcanivorax sp. HI0083
AAGAAAATCTACGAAGTCGAAGTTCCAGATACTATTACTGTGACCGACCTGGCCCAGCGTATGAACGTCAAGGCCAAGTCGTTGATCAAGTCCCTGATGAAGATGGGCGAGATGGTCACTGTCAATCAGCCGATCGATCAGGAAACCGCCTTCCTGTTGGTGGAAGAGATGGGGCACAAGCCCATTGCCAGCAAAGGGCAGGAAGAGCTGCTTGAAGATCATCTGGCCGCGGATCTGGTTACCCGTGAAGGCGTGGATTCCGAGCACCGTGCGCCTGTTGTTACCATTATGGGCCACGTGGACCACGGTAAGACTTCCCTGCTGGACTATATCCGTAAAGCCAAGGTGGCAAGCGGTGAAGCCGGCGGTATTACCCAGCACATTGGTGCGTACCACGTTGAGCACGAGAAGGGCATGATTACCTTCCTCGATACTCCTGGCCACGCGGCCTTTACCGCCATGCGTGCCCGTGGTGCCAAAGCCACGGATATCGTGGTGATTGTGGTGGCGGCCGATGACGGCCTGATGCCGCAAACCGAAGAAGCGATCAATCACGCGAAAGCATCCGGTGCGCCGATCATTATTGCGGTCAACAAGATCGATAAAGAGCAGGCGGATCCTGATCGCGTGCGTAACGAGATGGCGACCAAGGATGTGATTCCGGAAGAGTGGGGTGGCGAATACCAGTTCAT
>NZ_LWFX01000436.1:0-1040 GCF_001635175.1 Alcanivorax sp. HI0083
AATCACCAGCTTGCCGCCGGCCATGCCTTTGCCCACGTAGTCGTTGGCGTCGCCTTCAATATACATATGCAGGCCGCCGGCGTTGAACACACCGAAGCTCTGCCCGGCGGTACCGGTAAAGCGAACCTTGATCGGCGCGGTCTCCATGCCCAGATTGCCGTGCTGCTTGGCAATCTCACCGGACACACGGGCGCCCACGGAGCGATCACAGTTGGTGATCTCGTAATGGAACGAGCCACCAGATTTACTCTCGATGGCGGTGCCCATGTCAGCCACCATCTTCTGGCTCAGCACAGCCTTGTCGAACGGCTCGTTGCGGGTCACCTGACAATGGGTGGGCTTGTCTGCCGGCACCAGGTCATTGCGCAGAATCGGGGTCAGGTCCAGCTTGCCCTGGCGCGCGGTTTCGCCTTCCAGCACTTTCAGCAGGTCGGTACGGCCGATCAGCTCGGGGATGCTCTTCACACCCAGCAGCGCCAGCAATTCACGCACTTCCTGAGCCACAAAGGTGAAGTAGTTGATCAGCAGTTCCGGCGCACCAATGAAGTGCTCCTTGCGCAGATCTTCACGCTGGGTAGCCACACCGGTAGCGCAGTTGTTCAGGTGACAGATCCGCAGGTACTTACAGCCCAGCACGATCATCGGCACGGTACCGAAACCGAAGGACTCGGCCCCCAGAATCGCCGCCTTGATCACGTCCAGGCCGGTCTTCAGACCGCCGTCTGTCTGCAGGCGAATCTTGTCGCGCAGGTCGTTACCCCGCAGCGCCTGATGCGCTTCCGCCAGGCCCAGCTCCCAGGGGGAACCGGCGTAGCGGATGGAGGTCAGCGGGCTCGCCGCGGTGCCACCGTCGTAACCGGAAATAGTGATCAGATCCGCGTAGGCTTTCGCGACACCGGACGCCACCGTACCGACACCGGGTTCGGACACCAGCTTCACAGACACCTGCGCATCCGGGTTGACCTGCTTGAGATCAAAGATCAGCTGGGACAGATCCTCAATGGAGTAGATGTCATGGTGCGGCGGCGGTGAAATCAGAG
>NZ_LWFX01000437.1:0-579 GCF_001635175.1 Alcanivorax sp. HI0083
GTGAAGAAGGCCGCAAGATTCGCCAGGCGTTCCTCGCTCCCAAAGGCAAAAAGATCGTCGCCTGCGATTACTCCCAAATCGAACTGCGCATCATGGCCCACCTGAGTGGCGACAAGGGCCTCACCGATGCCTTTGAAAAAGGCCTGGATATTCACCGCGCCACCGCCGCGGAAGTGTGGGACAAAACCCTGGAAGAAGTCAGCGACAACGACCGTCGCAATGCCAAGGCCATCAACTTCGGCCTGATCTACGGCATGAGCGCCTTCGGCCTGGCCAAGCAACTAGGCCTGCCGCGCAAGGAGGCCCAGGACTACATCGACCTCTACTTCGAACGCTACCCGGGCGTAAAACGCTACATGGAAGAAACCCGCGCCCAGGCCTCGGAACAAGGCTACGTGGAAACCCTGTTCGGCCGCCGCCTCTACCTGCCGGAAATCCGCAGCAGCAACGGCCAACGCCGCCAGGCCGCCGAACGCACCGCCATCAACGCCCCCATNCAAGGCACCGCCGCGGACATNATCAAAATGGCCATGATCAAGGTCCACGACTGGCTCGACACCACCGACTTTGATGCCAAGA
>NZ_LWFX01000438.1:0-707 GCF_001635175.1 Alcanivorax sp. HI0083
CAGATCCCGGCGCAGGCCGTAGACCATCCGGTGTCCCAGCACATGCAGGGTCATCTGGGCAGCCGTGGCAGTGACCAGCAGCGCCACCAGCAACAAGGCAAACTGCAATAGCACCACCGGCAAGTCCGCACCACCGGCCAGCAACCGCTGACTGATAAACGCCAATACCGCCACACTCAATACCGCGCTCAACACACTGAGCACGGCCACCGCCACGAAGGCTTTCTTTTTACGGGAAAATAACAGGCCCATCAGGGTCATGAGAGATGTCCGCCTCCTTGGACAGGGAAAGCAACAAAAGAGAATCGCAATGATATTGATTCTTATTTATTAATCAACCTTGTTTTCGTGCGGTTAGTCCCGTTTTGGCTACACCCTTACCACTGCCTTGTTTATTGATGCCCACCGTCATTGCCGGAAAGTGTCCTGCTCAATACCATTGAGTGACAGTACAGGACTTTCTTCATGACCCAACAGCTCAGCGAGCGCGGCCAGCGTCGCCGACAGGCACTGCTTGATGCCGCCACCCACACCTTCCTGCAGCATGGCTATGAACGCACCACGCTGGACATGATCATTGCGCAAGCAGGTGGTTCGCGCCGCAGCCTGTATGAGTATTTTGGCGACAAACGCGGCCTGTTCAGCGCGGTCATTGCCCACCATGCCCACAAGATGGTGCACGATATCCGCAGCCTGGAACTGGACGG
>NZ_LWFX01000439.1:0-913 GCF_001635175.1 Alcanivorax sp. HI0083
ATACCCTCCACCAGATTGCGCGCTTCCTCCGGATCACTCACCGGCAACACCAGCATGAATTCTTCCCCGCCCAGACGGGCGGCGAAATCCTGATTGGTCAGGTGGCGCCGTGTCACATCCGCAAAACGCTGCAACACCAGGTCGCCCATGCCATGGCCATACTGATCGTTGGTTTTCTTGAAATGATCCAGGTCCAGGTACACCACACCCAGTTGATACGCGCCACGGGCAGACTGCCCGCACGCCTTGCTCAGCAGCTCCATGGCATGGCGACGGCGGTAGAACCCGGTCAGCTCGTCTTTTACCGCCATGTCGTGAATACGCTCAACAATTTCTGCCAGCTGCTGATTACGCTTACCCAACTGGAACCGAATGGTGGAAATCTCCGACGCCACCAGCATGGCGGCCAGTACCATGGCACTGAACAGGCCCCACTGAATCCACTCGCCCTGCACGTCCACCACTTCCGGCCAGTACACACAAACCACCCCCAGCACGAGCGCGTACCCCAGCACGCAATACCCTGCCAGAGCCATGAACTGCCGGAGCGAAGCCTGCAACACCCCCATCTGGACGATGGCGAAGAAAATCAACATGACACACAGACGCACCTGATCGACGACCAGGGCAGTGACCAATAACCCGGTGGTTGACCACACCATCAGCGGCATGATCATGGAAGGTTCGGAAAGCCGGCGGTTCAGGCCCACCAGCATAAACAAGACAAACAGGATATGGCCGGCCCAGAGGGCAGCAAAAAGGGAGTAGAACAGGGCTTCCCCACCGCGGAAAAAGTCCAGCTGCAAAGCGATCCAGCAGAGCAGTGTATGGGCACTGCCGCCCGCCAGGATGGCAAAGAGCACCCGGCGTAATCGCTGCGACTGCAAGGCCACAGGGTGGAACGTTAACGTTT
>NZ_LWFX01000440.1:0-638 GCF_001635175.1 Alcanivorax sp. HI0083
AGCTGGATTTCATACTCCACGAAAGCACTGTGACCCTTGCCGATAATATCGGTGAACAGCAGCACCAACGCCATCAAACCGATGCCAATCGCACCAAGACCAAAGGCCTTGAAGCGTTTCTCTGCCCGGTAGCGTCGGGCCAGGGTCTTGCGAACTTTTTCTGTGGTTTGGCTCATCATTTTTCTCCCGACGCTAGTCGTACTGCTCGCGGTATTTCTTCACGATATGCAGCGCGAAGATATTCATGACCAGGGTAGTGATGAACAACATCAGGCCCAGGGCGAAGGCCGCCAGGGTCTTGGCGCTGTCGAATTCCTGGTCGCCGGTCAGCAGAGTCACAATCTGTACGGTGATGGTGGTGACCGCTTCCAGCGGGTTGGCGGTCAAATTGGCGGCCAGGCCGGCGGCCATCACCACAATCATGGTTTCACCAATGGCACGGGAGGCCGCCAGCAAAATGCCCCCCATGATCCCCGGCAGCGCCGCCGGGAAAATCACTTTCTTGATGGTTTCACTCTTGGTGGCGCCCAGCCCCAATGAACCGTCACGCATGGCCTGGGGCACCGCCGTAATCACGTCATCTGCCAGGGATGACACAAACGGAATAATCATGATGCCCATTACCAGGCCCGCCGCCA
>NZ_LWFX01000441.1:0-1377 GCF_001635175.1 Alcanivorax sp. HI0083
TACCGCCAGCCAGGAGCCACTGGCCGGTTCGTTATCCTTATTGCCGATTCAGCAGCGCTTTATTGAGCAACGGGGCCTGTCTGCCTGTAACCAGTATCTGCGTTTTTCCATACAGAAACCGTTTGATGCGGCAGTGCTGGAACAGGCTCTGCAGCTGCTTGTCGCTCAGCACGATGCCCTGCGTTTACAGTTCGACGTGAGTGATTCCACGACGGCGCAGTGTGTGCCCGCCGCGGGTACGCCGCTGCTGCAAACCATGGACAGCAACGACAGTGCTGCGATTGAAGCACAGATGATCGCTGTGCAGCGCAGTTTGAATCCGGCACAGGGCAAGTTGCTGGGAGCGCTGTATGTTACCGGTGACACTTCCGAACGAGATAATCCGCAGCTGTTGCTCACCATCCATCATCTGGCGGTGGACGGCGTGTCCTGGCGAATCCTGCTGGAAGATTTTTTTGCCGCCTGCGAACAGATCGAGCAGAGTGGCAAGGCATCGCTGCCACGCAAGACTCATAACCTGCGTGACTGGCGCGAAGCGCTGGATCAGCAGTGGCTGCCACAGGCAGAGCTGGCGTTGCCTTACTGGCAGTCGGTTTGTGAAGCGATGCCGCCGTTATTCAATGGATTACAGTTCAATGGATTAAAGTTCAACGGATCCCAGCCCGATCCGGCGAGCCACTTCGTCCGTGAAACCGATGCGCAGACCCTGCGTCGCTGGCAGCACAGTGCAAACCGTTACGCCTCCCTGAATCTGGAAGAATTTCTGCTGATCGCCCTGTCGCAAACCCTGGCGGAGTATTGTGATCGCCGGGTGGTGCGCATTCACCGTGAAAGCCATGGCCGTAGTGGCAACGATGAATCGCTGGATTTAAGCCGGACCGTGGGCTGGTTTACCAGCCTGTATCCGCAGCGACTGGACTGTGCTGATGATCTGACGACCACGATCAAACAGCAGAAGGAACAGTTGCGCGAACCGGCGCAGGGCGGTCTGGGCTATGGGCTGCTGGTCCAGCAGGGCAAGCTGACCGGCGGCGATCATCGCCTGGATGTGTTGTTCAATTATCTTGGCCAGTTCCGTCACGATAATTTGCCCGGTGTCTCGCTGATGGACGCGGGCCTGTGGCAGGAAGCGGATGCGCCGGCGGATGCGCCGCTGGTGATCAATGCGGATCAACAGAACGGCAAGTTGCGGATTCGTGTGGATGTGGATGGGGTGAGCCTGTCTTGCGAACAGGGTGCGGTGCTGGTGGATCAATGGCTGCAGCAGTGCGAACGGTTGGCCCGGCATTGCGATTCCCGGGCGCCGGTACTGACGCCGGCCGATGTGCCTTTGGCATCACTGGATCAGGCGCAACTGGATTCTCTTGCGCAGCGTCC
>NZ_LWFX01000442.1:0-5023 GCF_001635175.1 Alcanivorax sp. HI0083
GTAATACCGTGACGGATGGCGCCAGCCTGACCGTTGTTACCGCCACCGCTAACGGTAACCAGCACATCAAACTTGTCCGTCGCGTCCACCAGCTCCAGCGGTTGACGAACAACCATCTGGTTGGTTTTACGGCCGAAATACACATCCAGCGGGCGACCATTAACGCTGATCTTGCCACTACCCGGACGCAGAAAAACGCGAGCGGAAGAGGTCTTGCGGCGACCGGTTCCGTAGTTGGTTTCTACAGTTGCCATCGACAAACCCCTTAAATTTCCAGCTGCTGCGGCTGCTGAGCGGTATGCGGATGCTCAGTGCCTGCGTAAACTTTCAGTTTGCGGAACATGGCGCGGCCCAGCGGGTTACGCGGCAACATGCCCTTGATCGCCTTCTCGATGATCATCTCAGGCTTTTCCGCCTGCAGAGTCGCAAAGTTGGCTTCTTTCAGGCCACCCGGGTAACCGGTGTGACGGTAATACATTTTGTCTGACGCCTTGTTACCGGTAACGGCCACTTTATCGGCATTGATCACAACAATGTAATCACCGGTATCGACATGTGGAGTAAACTCCGGCTTGTGCTTACCGCGCAGACGGCTGGCGACTTCAGTAGCCAACCGACCCAACGTTTTGCCGGAGGCGTCTACCACATACCAGTCGCGCTTTACGCTTTCCGGTTTTGCGCTGTAGGTCTTCATGGAATTCTGCCCTAAATTCAATATGTTACGGGTAGTAAACACCCGCCGGCGACGGTTACGCCGGGCAAGAGAGCGCGAATTCTACCCAAGCCCCCAAAAGAACACAAGCAGTTCGGGGGCATTTGTTGTCACGGCACCGGATGGCCACAGATAAAGCCATGCCCCTCTGTACAAGCGGGTCATTGTGAAGCCGGCGGCACCATGTTGAGATTGAGCGCGATTCTACACCCTTGCAGCCCCCTCTTTAAAGGAGCAGACAATGCAGTACCGCCGTCTCGGACGCACCGACCTTGAGGTTAGCGCCCTGTGCCTGGGCACCATGACCTGGGGAAGCCAGAATACCGCCGAACAAGGCCATGCACAGATGGACATGGCCCTGGAACATGGCATCAATTTTTTTGATACCGCCGAAATGTATGCGGTGCCCGCCAGCCCGGAAACGTCTTTTCGCACCGAAACCATTATTGGTGAGTGGTTTGCCCGCAGCGGGAATCGCGACAAGGTTGTGCTGGCCACCAAGGCTGCCGGCCCCGGCGAGTACGTGAAACATATCCGTGGCGGCCCGCGCTTTAGCGCTGACAGCCTGCAAAACGCCGTGGAAGGCAGCCTGAAGCGCCTGCAGACCGATGTGATCGACGTTTACCAGCTGCACTGGCCCGAGCGCACCACCAATTTCTTTGGTCGTCTGGGCTACAAACACCGGGATGGCGAGGACGGCATTGCCATCAGCGAAACCGTTGCCGGGCTTAAAGCACTGGTGGATGCAGGGAAAATTCGCCACTGGGGCCTGTCCAATGAAACCCCCTGGGGCACCATGCGCTTTATCCATGAAGCAGAGAAAATCGGCCTGGCGCCACCGGTCAGCATCCAGAACCCCTATTCACTGCTCAATCGCAGCTTCGAGGTGGGCCTGGCGGAAGTGGCACACCGGGAACAGGTGGGCCTGCTGGCCTATTCGCCACTGGCCTTTGGCATGCTCAGCGGCAAGTACCGCAACGATCAGTGGCCGGAAGGCGCTCGCCTCACCCTGTTCAAGCAGTTCGCCCGCTACACCAACCCCCAGGCCATCGCAGCCACCGAAGCCTACTGTGAACTGGCCAGTGAGCGCGGCATCACCCCGACCCAACTGGCGCTGCAGTTCGTCACCACACGCCCTTTCGTGACCAGCAACATTATTGGCGCTACCAACCTGGCGCAGCTGGAAGAAAACCTGAAAAGCATCGATGTGCCCTGGGACAAGGATCTGGAAAAGGCCCTGGAGGTCATCCATACCCGCTTCCCGTATCCGGCGCCCTGAGAACGCCTGACGCAACACGCCCGATGCATGACGCCAAAAGCGCAGGCTCCTCGCTGCAGGAGCCTGCGGCCAGCCTTGATGGCATGCCTGCAGCCAGGCGTCTACAGAACCCAAAGCGCAGCCGAGACCACAATCCATCCCGACAGACCTTGACGATAGCACTCGTACCGTGCCAATGTTAACGCCGTTAACTTACCACAACGGATCAGTATGGCACGCACCGCATATCACCACGGCGATCTCCACCAGCAGGCCCACGATCAGGCCCTGGCCGTGCTTCGCCTTGAAGGCGACAGCGCTATCAGTTTGCGCGGCATTGCCAAGCAGATTGGCGTCAGCGCCCCTGCGCTTTATCGCCACTATGCGGACCGGGAAAGCCTGCTGGCTGAGCTGGCCATCAGTGGCTTCGCCGCCCTGCGTCAGCAACTACTCAGTGTGGAGCAGCATACTCCTCGCGCAGCGCTGATCGGCATCGGCCTGGCTTATGTGGCGTTTGCCCAATCCGAGCCCAACCTGTACCGGCTGATGTTTGGCGGCCGGGTACTTCCCAAAGGCGCCCATCCACGGCTCGATCAGGCCGGACTTGGCGCCTTCAATGTACTGCAGGACACGATTGCCCGGGGCCAACGGGCGGGCTATCTGAAGCCCGCACCGCTATCGCTGATGACCGCCACCGCCTGGTCGCTGGTGCACGGCCTTTCACAGCTGACCATCGACGGCCATCTGCCCAATGCGGATGCCGAACCCCAACTCGCCGAAGGCATCACCAGCCTGTTGCTGGAGGGCGCCATCACCCATACCGACGCCCATACCGATAACAACGAGGACACCCCATGAGCAGCCCAACCCCCAGCACCCTTCGCGTCGGCCGCCGCTACCGCGCCAAACGTCTCGACGGGCCCTATGACGCCATCGTCATCGGTTCCGGCATTGGCGGTCTCACCACCGCCGCCTGCCTGAGCAAAATGGGCAAGAAAGTGGTGGTGTTCGAGCAGCACTACACCGCCGGGGGCTTTACCCACAGCTATGATCGCAATGGCTACGAATGGGATGTGGGCGTGCACTACATCGGCGACATGGGCGCCGACCACACCATGGCCAAACGCCTGTTCGACCATGTCACCGACGGCGAGCTGAAATGGGCACCCATGGATGCCAACTACGACCGGCTGTTTATTGGCGACCGCCAGATCGACCTGATGGCCGGCCCCAAGGCCTTCGTGGACAGCCTAAAAAACGACTTCCCGGATGAGCATCAGGCCATCGATACCTACATGGGCTACCTTAACCAGGTCGCCAAGGCCCTTCCCGGCGTCACCCTGGCAAAGGTGCTGCCGAACCTGCTGGCCGGCCCCTTCCGCCGTCTGGCCAACCGCAAGGCGCCGGCCTTCCTCAATCGCCCCACCCAGGAGGTACTCGAAGGCCTTACCAGTAATCAGGAACTGATCGCCGCCCTTACCGGCCAGTGGGGCGATAACGGCCTGGTCCCCACCGAGTCCAGCTTTATCATCCACTCGCTGATTGCCCGCCACTATCTTTATGGCGGCTATTACCCGGTCGGTGGCGCCTCGGAAATGGCCAAGACCATCATCCCCGTCATTCAGCAAAGCGGCGGCGAGGTGTTTACCTACGCAGACGTGAAAGAAATCCTTGTCGAGAAAGGCCGCGCTGTCGGCGTGCTGATGGCCGACGGAGAAACCGTCCGCGCCCCGGCCGTGATCAGCAACGCCGGGGTATACAACACCTTCGGCCCGCTGTTGGCCGATAACGCGCCGCACAAGGCCTTCTACCAGATGAAACTGGGCAACGTGCAGCGCTCCATGGCCAGCGTCTGCCTGTACATCGGTATTCAGGACACCGCAGAAAACCTGCAACTGCCGAAGACCAACTTCTGGATTTATCCGGGCACCGACCACGCCACACAAGTGGACAATTTCCTCAAGGCACCGGACGAGCACGACATTCCGCTCACTTATATTTCTTTTCCCTCTGCCAAGGATCCCAGCTTTGCGGCACGCTATCCCGGCCGCGCCACCGTGGAAATTGTCGCGCCCGGCCCGTTCGAGTGGTATGCCGACTGGGCCGACAAGCCCTGGGGCAAACGCGGTGATGATTACGAAGCCAAAAAAGAAGCGTACTCGCAGCGTCTGCTGGAAAAGCTATACGAGAAGATGCCGCAGCTGCGCGGCAAGGTGGATTACTATGAATTGTCCACACCACTCTCCACCGACTACTTCTGCCGTTACAGCACCGGTGAGATTTATGGCCTGGATCACAATCCCGAACGATTCGAACAGGACTGGCTGAAACCGAAGACACGCATCCCCGGCCTGTACCTTACCGGGCAGGACGTGATGACCTGCGGCGTGGTCGGTGCCATGGTCGGCGGCCTGCTTACCACCGTGGCGATCAGCGGCCTGAAAGGCCTGCCGCTGGCCAAGAAAATGTTTGTGGGCTAAGCCATGCATTTGCCGTTCTGGTTCAGCGTTGGCGCGCTCAGCCCCGTGGTGATACCACTGGCACTCTACACCCGCCGCACCACCGTGCGGCTCCCGGAAGCCAGTGGCGAACCCCGGGGGCAATGGGGTAAAGGCGCGCCGGCAACACGCCTGCTGGTCATCGGCGAGTCCACTGCGGCCGGTGTTGGCACCGCGCATCATCGCCAGGGGCTGGCCAGCCAGTTGGCCCTGCAGCTGCACCAGCACTCCGGGCACGCCGTCGCCTGGCACACTCTCGGGGTTAACGGCATTCGCCTGGAGGCACTGCTCGCCAACCTTGCCGATATCGCTCTGCCAGAGGTGGATGAGATTTTCATCAGTATGGGCGTCAATGACACCACCGGGCTGACCTCCCGGCGGCGCTACCGCGCAGGGCTGCTCCGCCTGGTTCAGGCACTGCGCAAGCAGCACCCCGCTATTCGGGTCACCCTGCTGGCCGTGCCCCCCATGCACCGCTTTACCGCCCTGCCCATCCCGTTAAGACAACTGCTCGGGTGGCGCGCCAGGCAACTGGACCAGCAACACCGCCATGTG
>NZ_LWFX01000443.1:0-4782 GCF_001635175.1 Alcanivorax sp. HI0083
AATAAACAACACCAGCCCCGCAGCCATGATGCGCGTTTCCGGGAAACGGTCGGTCAGGTGGCCCGCTACCGGAAAGGTAAAGGCCATGGCCAGGCCCGCCGGCATCAACATCAGCCCCGCGCTGGCCGCGCTCTCGCCCAGCACTTGCTGAAAATACAATGGAGTGATGTAGGTGGAAGCGAACACCCCGGCACCAATCACCATGGACATGATGAAACTGCCAGTGAAGCCCCGGTAGCGAAACACCCGCAGATCCATTAACGGATGCTGCAAACGGGTTTGCCAATAAACAAAGAAAGCGGTCAGCCCCAGGCCACCGAAAAACGCCAGCAACAGCACCGGATCAACCCAGTCGCGGCGATGCCCATTGGCCAGTGCCCACAGCAAGGCTGTGATACCCAGCGCCAGCGAGATCAGCCCCACCCTGTCGAGTGCAACCGGGTCCGCCTCAGCTTCACGCCGTGGCAGATATCGGGCCGCCATGATCATGCCCACGACACAGGCCGGCAACACCACCAGGAACACCGCCCGCCAAGACAACGTATCCACCAGCACCCCGCCAATGGCCGGAGCAATGGCCGGTCCCAATACAACACCCAGCCCATAGATACCCATGGCCTGACCGCGACGATTGAGAGGGAACACCTGGAAGATGGTAATCATGGCCAGCGGCTGGATCAGCCCGGCCAGCAGGCCCTGCCCTACCCGGGCAGCCACCAGCAAGGGAAAATGTTCACTGGCAGCCCCCACAATGGACACCACCACGAACAGGCCCATGGCCAACAAATAAGCGCCACGGGCCCCAAATCGTTGGGTACACCAGGCATTGAGCAGCATGCCTACTGTCATTGCTGCCAGGAAACCGGTGGCCAGCCAGTGCACTTGATCCTGCGCCAGCTGGAACTCGGTCATGATGGTGGGAATCGCCACATTGATAATGGTGGATGCCAGCACCACGGACATGGTGCCCAGCATCACCGTTATCGTTGCGAGCCAGCGGTAGCGCGGGCCATGCAGAGCAAAAAGCGCCTGGACCTGCGCCTCCACTGTTGCCATTACCGGGAGGTATCTTCGCTGACCCGTACCAGCAGCTTGCCCCGGTTACGGCCTTGCAGCAGCCCCTGGAAGGCATCCACGGTGTTTTCCAGACCTTCAACCACATCTTCCTGGTACTGGATTTTGCCGGCCTGCATCCAGGCGCTCATATCGCGGACAAAATCTTTCATCAGGGGCGCATAATCGAACTGGATAAAGCCCTTGATCAGCACCCGCTTCACCAGCAGCTTGGTCAAGAACCCGGGCAGCTGATCCGGCCCCTGGGGCGCTTCGGTATCGTTGTAATGGGCGATACGGCCACACAGGGGAATACGGGCGAAGTCATTCACCAGCTTCATCACCGCATCAAACACCTTGCCACCCACGTTTTCAAAATACACATCGATGCCATTGGGGCAGGCGGCCTTCAGTTGAGCTTCGAAGTCGTCGTCCTTGTAGTTCACACAGGCATCAAAGCCATAGGTATCCACCACGTGCTGGCACTTGTCCGGTGCACCGGCAACGCCGACCACGCGGCAACCTTTGATCTTGGCGATCTGCCCGACGATCTGACCCACCGCGCCGCTGGCCGCAGAGACCACCACGGTTTCGCCTTCTTTGGGCTGACCAATTTCCAGCAACCCCGCATAGGCGGTAAAGCCCGGCATACCCAGCACGCCCAGCGCCGTGCTGATCGGTACCTGTTTCGGGTCCAGCTTGCGCAGCATCTCTTTGCCCTGCACGGAGTATTCCTGCCAGCCACCGAAGCCCAGCACATAGTCACCGGCTTCATAACCTTCCAGGCGCGATTCCACAACCTGGCCGACGGTACCGCCCTGCATCACATCACCCAGCTCCACGCTGGCCGCATAGGACTTGGCCGGGCTCATGCGCCCACGCATGTAGGGGTCCAGTGACAGGTAGATGGTCTTGATCAGGACCTGGCCCTCTTTCGGCGACGGCATCGCGCCTTCCTTCAAAGGCAGATGTTCAGGCTGGGGCATCCCCTTGGGGTACTCGGATAAAATAATCTGGCGATTCACACTCATGCTTTCTCTCCCGTAAAACGCAAAACAGTAAAAGTCAGTCCACACACTGGGGGAAGGCTGGCCCGCTTCAAATAGCGCATTGCGTGGATTGTCGTTTCAGGCCGCCCCTGTGTCGTTAGCGACCGCCACAGACAACAAAAAAGGGCGACCGAAGCCGCCCTTTTTCATCTACTTATGCTGCATCGTCATCCACATCCAGCAAGCTTTCCAGCTGCTGCATGTGATAACCCAGATCACCCAGCTGGTGATCAATGAGCACAATCCGCTTGGCGTAATGGGCCACGGCAGTTTCTTCCATCATGCCCATGCCGCCATGCAACTGGATGGCTTCTTCCGCTACCTTGCGACCGGACTTGCCGATAATCGCCTTGGCGGCAGCCACACGCTTGGCACAGACCTGAGCAGGAGCGTCCAGAGAGCAGGCTGCAAAAATGGTCATGGAGCGGGCTTTTTCCAGCTCCATACGCATTTCCACCATGCGATGTTGCAGCGCCTGGAACTTGCCAATGGCCACACCAAATTGCTGACGCTCCTTGATGTAATCCAGGGTCTGATCACAGGCCACTTCCATGGCACCGGTAGCTTCTGCGCACAGGGCCACAATGCCCAGCGCCAGGGAGGCTTCCAGCGCATCGATGGCCTTGCCTTCTTCGCCCAGCAATTCCGCCGCCGCACCGTTGAAAGTGATTTCTGCCGCACGCAGCCCATCAATGGTTTCGTAACCGCGACGGCTGACACCGTCGGCGTTGGCATCGACGATAAACGCGGACAAACCATCACGGTCCGTGCCATTACCACCGGTACGGGCAATCACCACCAGCTGGTCGGCGCTGTCGCCATGAAGTACCACGGCCTTGTTGCCCGTCAGGCTGTAGCCATCGCCACTTTTCTCTGCGGTGGCCGCCACATGGGTGTGGTCGTAACGGCCTTGCGGCTCGTAAGCCGCCAGTGCCAGACGCAACTCACCACCAACAATGGCGCTGATCAGTTTTTCTTTCTGCGCATCGCTGCCCAGTGAATTGATCAATGTGCCGCTCAATACCACTGTGGCCAGATAAGGTTCCAGCACCAGGCCACGGCCAAAGCCTTCAGCCACCACCATCAGTTCCGGCCCACCGCCGTTGAAACCACCGAAGTCTTCGGAGAACGGCACGCCCAACAGGCCAAGCTCGGCAAACTGCTGCCACATTTCTGCGGAATAACCCAGTTCACTGGTGCGGGCTTTCTCGCGTACGTCGAAGGGATAACCATCGCGAACCAGACGGCCCACGGTTTCTTCGAGCATGCGCTGTTCGTCGCTCAGTTTAAAATCCATGCTCAATACTCCTTACAGACCGAGAATCATCTTGGCGATGATGTTCTTCTGAATTTCATTGGAGCCGCCGAAGATCGACAGCTTGCGCATATCGAAGTACTTGGCGGACACCGTATTGGCGAATTCCGGCCCGACCAGCTCGCCGTCATAATCCGCATCGAAGGTTTCCGGCAGGAACGGCTGGGCGTAGGGGCCTGCTGCACGGCGGAACAGGTCGGTAATTTCCTGACGCAGTTCGGTGCCCATGATTTTCAGAAAAGAGCTTTCTGCACCGGGCACACCACCGGCCTGGGCCGCAGCCACAGTGCGCAGGTTGGTCATTTCCAAGGCCATCAGTTCCATTTCCACGTCCGCCAAACGGTTGCGGAACAAAGGATCCTCAATCAGCGGCTTGCCGTTCTGCTGCACCTTGCGCGCCACCTCTTTAAGGTGCTTGAGGGCCGCCTTGGACTGCCCCACACCGGCAATACCGGTACGCTCAAAGGTCAACAGGTACTTGGCGCAGGTCCAGCCCTTGTTCTCTTCGCCGACCAGGTTTTCCACCGGCACTTTCACATCATCAAAGAACACTTCGTTCACTTCGTGCTCGCCGTCCAGGGTAATCAATGGGCGGACGGTGATCCCCGGCGTTTTCATGTCGATCAACAAGAAGGAGATACCTTCCTGTTTCTTGGCATTGGGATCGGTGCGCACCAGACAGAAGATCCAGTCTGCGTGCTGACCCAGGGTGGTCCAGGTTTTCTGGCCATTAACGATGTAGTGGTCACCTTCACGGGCCGCCTTGGTTTTCAGGCCCGCCAGGTCAGAACCGGCACCCGGCTCGGAGTAACCCTGGCACCACCACACATCGCTGTTGAGAATCGGCGGCAGGTACTTCTGCTTCTGCTCTTCGGTACCGAACTTGATGATCACCGGCGCCACCATGTTCACACCGAACGGCAGCACGCTCGGGGCACCGTACTCTGCACATTCTTCTTCAAAAATATGCTTCTGAATCGGTGACCAGCCGGTGCCGCCATGCTCTTTCGGCCAATGCAGGGCCATCCAGCCCTGTTCATTGAGAATTTTCTGCCAGCGAACAGAGTCGTCTTTGCTCAGATGCTGACTGTTCTTCACTTTGCTGGCGATGTCTTTCGGCAGCTTGGTATCCAGAAAGACGCGCACTTCATCGCGAAACGCCAGTTCTTCCGGGGTAAAATTAATATCCATGATTACCTCAGCTAATGCTTATTTGCTGTAGAAGCCCTTGCCCTGCTCTGCCAGATCGCCAAGCAGTTTGGCAGGCTTCCAGACATCCGAGCCGGTTTGTTGATAGATCTCGTTCACTTTTTCAAAGATGGCTTTTACACCCACCTGATCTGCCCAGAACAACACGCCACCCCG
>NZ_LWFX01000444.1:0-1001 GCF_001635175.1 Alcanivorax sp. HI0083
CCCGGTTGCAGGCCGCCTTCCAGAAACAATGCCCGGTAGGCGGTCAGAAACGCTTCCGGCAACGTGGCGGCGCGGGCAAAGTCCATGCCTTCCGGCATGGTCAGGGCTTCGCGTTCATGGGTGATGATCTGTTCGGCATAGGCGCAGCCCGGTACCAGCCCCATCACCGCGTCGCCGACTTTTCGTTGTTGCACACGTTCGCCCACGGCGCTGACAACGCCGGCATATTCGAGTCCGGGGATACGGCTGCTGGTGCCAGGTGGCGCCGGGTAGCGGCCCAGCACTTGCAACAGGTCTGCACGGTTAACCCCAATGGCTTTGACCTGTACGCGGATTTCCTCCGGCCCGGGTTGCGGGTCGGGCAGGGTGTCCAGTTGCAGTTGCTTATCTTCAATACACCAGGCGCGCATGGTTGTGCTCCTATTCGCCGTATTTAGCAGTAGAAGGAAAACGTTATGACCACGTCCCCATTAATCTACCCGTTTACTGATCTGCCGCCGGCAGGCCAGCGTTTCAAGGTGGCCGATGGGGTTTACTGGCTGCGGTTTCCGCTGCCGTTCGCCCTCGACCATATCAATCTCTGGTTGCTGGAAGATAACCAGGGTTGGGTGATCGTGGATACCGGGCTGGGAGTCCGCCGCAGCCGGGAAATCTGGCAACAGCTTCTGGCCGAGCAACTGGACGGCAAGCCGGTGACCCGCATCATCGTCACCCATTACCACCCGGATCATCTCGGCATGGCCGGCTGGCTGCAGCAGCACTGCCAGGCGCCGGTGATTATGAGCCGCGGCGAGTGGCAACTGGCCACCAGTATTTGTGATGCCACCGATGCCCAGACCATTGAGCGCTTCAAGGGCTTTCTGGGCAGCCATGGGTTGAAAGGTGAAGACCTGGCGAAGGTGGCGGGCAAGGGGAACGGTTTTCGCCGGGTGGTGATGCCCTTGCCTGAGAGCCCCGAGTTGGTGGCCGAGGGTGACACGCTGACTATTAATGGGGAGCGT
>NZ_LWFX01000445.1:0-1104 GCF_001635175.1 Alcanivorax sp. HI0083
CCATGGGTATTCAGACTGAAGACCGCGCTCGTTTCAACGCGCTGATGCACGAAAACTTCGCGACCATTTTCCCGAACCAGGACGTGACTGCCGCTGAAGTAATGGCAAGCATCACTGACGTGATGAAACAGGATCAGGCGCTGTCCAAGTACCTGGCCTAATCAGCACAAAAGATCCATCAGAGCCCCGCTTCTGGCGGGGTTTTGTTTTTAGGGCCCTCTTTTCTGACACTTTTGTCGGCTTGTAATTGAGACGGATGAATCCGGATGCGCACTGGTCTTTTCTGTGTGCTGCTGTGCTGGTTTGTGCCGGCGTTTGCTGCAACCCCTTCCCTGTCTGAACTGGCGGAATCGTCCCGCTGGCAGGCGTTATTACATATCAATCCCGGTGCGACCCTGCGTGACAAACATCAGAGTTATGTGGACGACGATACGTTTTTTTTCGCCGATTCCGGTAAGGCCGATCCGTTAGCCGAGCTTGAGGCGACGGAGCAGGCACTTCGTGCTGCGCAATCGCCGGCGCGTTGCCGTTTTCCTGCGCGCTATCGTTTTCTGTCCGAGCAGCTGGGTTGGCAAGACGCGGCACCCTTTTCACACTGCGATGACTACAACGAATGGCGCGACGCGATTCATGCCAATCGCGCGGTGCTGGTTTTCCCCGCCGCCTATTTGAACAGCCCTTCGTCCATGTTCGGACATACCTTGTTAAGGCTGGATCAAGGCGAAGATAGCGCTGTCTGGTTGTCGTGGGCGGTAAACTTTGGCGCGGTTTCAAGCGAAGCCGATAATTCTTTCTTTTATATCTACCGCGGTCTGGCAGGGGGCTACCCGGGTCGCTTTGCCCTTGTGCCCTATGTGCAAAAAATTCAGGAATATTCGCACATGGAAAACCGGGATATGTGGGAATACACCCTGGATCTGGATCAGTCAGAAATCGATTGGCTGATTGATCATCTGTGGGAATTGAAAGACATCAATTTTGATTACTACTTTTTTGATGAGAACTGCTCATTTCGCCTGCTGGAGTTGGTGGAAGTGGCGCGCCCGGGATCCGAATTGCTCAGTGAATTGCGGTTTGCCGAAGTGCCGGTCAATACGGTGCGGG
>NZ_LWFX01000446.1:0-535 GCF_001635175.1 Alcanivorax sp. HI0083
AATGATTTCGGCCAGCAACGGCGGCGCCAGCTGTTAGCCGGTGTGCCGTTTTTTAATGAAATCGCCCGTGATGATCAGGACGAATTTGCGCAGCTTGAAAAGACGACCCGCCTTTGGGTAGCCGCTTCCNGGGAAAGTGTCATCCGTGCTGGTGATGTGGATTCCACCCTGTATTTTTTGCTCCGGGGGCAGCTTGAAGTCCTCTCGGATAATCCAGAGGAAGCTCCGCTTTACTATGTCTCACCCGGTGAAGTATTTGGCACCTTGTCCATGCTTCTGGGAACGCCCCGCAGCGCTACCATAAAGGTGGCGGACAATGCTCGGGAGGCGGTATTGGCAAGCCTGGACTTCAATGAATTCAACGACGATGACAGTGCCTATTCGTTGGCTACCCGTCTGGCCTTCTTCCATATGATTGTTCACCACATCCGCTGGACCCTGGAAGTAAAACGAATGCAGGCGCCGACCCACGAGCTGGTCCATTCCATGCGCAAACTGCCGGTTTTTCATGGTGAGAAAAACAGCCAGGAAGAGC
>NZ_LWFX01000447.1:0-414 GCF_001635175.1 Alcanivorax sp. HI0083
AGCAGGGGCTGTTTGATTTCAATGAAGTGGTTCAGGTGCTGTGTGACAAGATGGTACGGCGCCACCCGCATGTCTTTGCGGATACCGAAGCTGTTCCAGAGCACATATCTCATCACACAAGGCAGAGACCCGTGGCCCAAGGTGGGTACGGTCGCTGCCGGTCTTCAATGCTTCTTCGAGTTGCCGGGCGCTTTGTTCCAGGCGGGGAGTGCCGCAGTAGCGGGTCGCACCGTGGAGTTTGTGCACCCGCTCCAGCAAGTCGTCGTTATCGTTCCGGTCGAAGGCGGCGGAGATAGCCGGGCGATCTATTTCCAGGCTATCAAGCAACATTTTCAGCATTTCGTCGGCAAGGTGGTCACGCCCCCCGGCGCGGCGACGGGCCAATGCAGGATCAAAGACCTGGTCACTGTTATC
>NZ_LWFX01000448.1:0-581 GCF_001635175.1 Alcanivorax sp. HI0083
TTCCTGGTGGGCCTGGCGTCGGCCCTGTTTGACAACGTGCCGCTCACCGCCGCCCTGCTCAATTCCGGCATCGAAATGAACCTGGCCCAGTGGCTGTCGCTGACCTATTCGGTCGGGGTGGGTGGCGCACTTCTTGTCATCGGCTCCGCCGCCGGCGTGATCGCCATGAGCAAGATCGAAGCGCTGACATTCGGCAGCTACCTGCGATATTTCGGCTATCTGTTGGTGGCCTATAGTGTTGGTTTTGCTGCGGTCCTTGGGCTCGGCCAGCTTCTGTAGCCCCAGCTATACGCCGGACCGGGGTTCCCGGTCCGGCCTACCAGCGGCCTTCGCGCTGCAGCTGATTTTTCCATTTTCGCCAGCGGGGTTCTGCATACGCCGGGCGTGGCTTGAGTGCCCGTAACGGCGCCCAGTCATTCTCGCCCAGCCGGCTCATCCATTCCTCATCCGGCAGAACCGCCTCCCCTTCATGAGGCTCCCCATGGCAGCTATAACGGAAACGCAGCAACCACAGCGTTTCCTCTCCGTCCTCGGGCTCATTGTATTGCGTCACTGACAACACCACCCCATCCACATTGGTG
>NZ_LWFX01000449.1:0-802 GCF_001635175.1 Alcanivorax sp. HI0083
CATCGCCGGGCTGCAGGCGCTCACGGGCCACGCACTGGGCCACAATGTTGATGGACTCGGTGGTGCCCTTGGTCCACAGGATTTCTTCGCGGCTGGCGTTGAGGAAGGTCGCCACGGTTTCGCGGGCGCCTTCGAACTGGCTGGTGGCTTCGTCGCTCAGGTAATGAGCGCCACGGTGCACGTTGGAATTCACCGTGCGGTAGTAGTTATCCAGCGCTTCCAGCACCGCCACCGGTTTCTGGGTGGTGGCGCCGTTATCCAGGTAGACCAGCGGCTTGCCGTTCACCTGTTGGTCGAGAATCGGAAATTGTGCGCGCAGCGCCTGGATATCCATCACGCGGCAGATTCTCCCGCCGGCGTGGTGTGGGCCAGCTCGGCTTCCAGCCAGGGGGTGGCCCATTCGGCCACTTTCTCGTGGGGCAGGGTCATCAGCAGTTCGTTGACGAAGCCCAGGCTCAGCATGCGCTTGGCTTCGGCCGCCGGAATGCCGCGCGATTGCAGGTAGAACTGCTGCATGGCATCGAGCTGGCCGACGGTGGTGCCGTGGGCACACTTTACGTCGTCGTTATAGATTTCCAGCTCCGGCTTGGTGTTGATCTCCGCACCGGGATTGAGCAGCAGATTCTTGTTGGACAGCTCGGCGTTGGTGCCGCTGGCACCGGGGTGAATGTGGATGCGGCCGTTGAAGACCGCCTTGCCACTTTCGCCGGCCAGGCCTTTGAAGTTCTGGTCCGATTCACAGTTGGGCACGGCGTGTTCCACGCACAGCTGGTTGTCCACGTGGCTGTTGTCGCGGACTACG
>NZ_LWFX01000450.1:0-443 GCF_001635175.1 Alcanivorax sp. HI0083
ACTGCTAATGGCATCGCGAACCACCTGTTCTACCATCCTGCCAATAGGCTGGGTGGCGGTCAGGAACTGCTCCCGGCGGCTGGGTGATGACGCCAGCCAGACCACTTCGGTCATGATGTACTGTTCGAGCCGGAAGTGTTCAGGGTAATGCTGGGCAAACAGTGAGTAGGCCAGAGCAAAGCCCAGCATCTTGTCGCGGTTGGGAAGGTCGGAATGGGCGACTTTCTCGAAGTATTCCCGCCGCGTGGTGGTCAGCTCGGTGCAGACCGCGATGAGCAGGTCTTCCTTGGAGGCGAAGTGGTGATAGAGTGTGCCCGTGGCAAAATTGCAGCTGCGGGCAATGGCCGCCATCTGCACGCCCAGCAAGCCTTCATCGCAGAGCTGTTGCCGGGTTGCCTCAATAAAGAGCTGTTCTCTTTCTGCCAGCGCTTGTTCGCGCCCGC
>NZ_LWFX01000451.1:0-1303 GCF_001635175.1 Alcanivorax sp. HI0083
GGGACTCCCAGAAGCGTCTGGAGCGCAGCCCGCTGCGCGTGCTCGACAGCAAGGACCCTGGCACCCGCGAGGTACTCAAGGATGCGCCGCAGCTGGCCGATTACCTGAATGACGAGGCTGTCGCCCATTTTGAAGGGCTGAAAGCCTTGCTCGATGCCAGTGGCATTGCTTATAAAGTGAACCCGTATCTGGTGCGCGGGCTGGATTATTACGGCAAGACCGTTTTCGAGTGGGTCACCGATGCCCTCGGCGCCCAGGGCACCGTCTGTGCCGGCGGTCGCTACGACGGGCTGGTGGAGCAGTTGGGCGGCAAGCCGACCCCGGCGGTGGGCTTCGCCATGGGGGTCGAGCGGCTGATTTTGCTTATCGAGCAGGAAAAGCCGGAACTGTCGGCGCCGGTGGACGTCTATGTGATGGCCATGGGGGATGTATTGGCATCCACCATGGCATTGTCCGAACAGCTTCGCGATGCCTTGCCCGGCCGTGCAATCCAGTTGCACTGCGGTGGTGGCAGCTTCAAAAGCCAGATGAAAAAAGCCGATCGCAGCGGTGCCGCGGTGGCCTTGATTATCGGCGAGGATGAACTGGCCAGTAACAGTGTTATGGTCAAACCCCTGCGTGGCCAGGGCGAGCAGCAGCAAGTATCCCGGGATCAGGTTGCCAGTGAGCTGGTAGCGCTCCTGGCGGACAATTAATAAGAAAGGAGAGCAGGGTGGCAGATTACATGCGCGATGAAGAGGAACAGGCGGAGCTGCTTAAAGAGTGGTGGCAGAAGAACGGTACCGCCGCGATTATTACCGTGGTACTGGCCGTGGCAGCCCTGATTGGCTGGCGTGAGTGGCAAGGCCATCAAGGGGAGCAGTCCTCCGAAGCGTCCAGGCAGTATCAGGTGTTGGTGGAATCGCTGACCGCACAGCAAGTGGATGAAGCGGCAGTGAACAAACAGGCGCAAGCCCTGAAAGAGGATTTCCCCGGCAGCGCCTATGCGGACTATGCCAGCCTGGCCCAGGCGCGCCTGGCGGTACAGGCGGGCGAGTACGATAAAGCCGCTTCCCTGCTGCAAGATGTGGCTGACGACGGCGCCACCGATGCGCTGACTTACACGGCACGTCTGCGCCTGGTGCGTGTGTTGCTGCAGCAGCAGGCCTACGATAAAGCCGCCGCCGAGCTCGATCACAGCTTCCCGGCTGCCTTTAATGGCATGGCGCTGGAGCTGCGTGGCGACCTGGCAAAAGCCCGTGACGACCAGCAGGCCGCCACAGAGGCGTATACCCAGGCGCTGGAAACCCTGCAGGACAACGGT
>NZ_LWFX01000452.1:0-327 GCF_001635175.1 Alcanivorax sp. HI0083
ACAATGCGGATGCCCTGGCCATTGCCCTGCAGGCGCTGTTCCGTTATCCGGATCAACGCCAGCGTCAGGGGCAGGCGGCAGCAGCGGTGGTGGAAGCCAATCGTGGGGCGCTGGAGAAGGGGCTTAAACTGATTAGTGAACAGTAAAAGCAGGGGCTGTTGTAGGAGCCATGCTCGCATGGCGAACCTCACGAAACGAAGCACAAGCACCACAGGGCGAGAAGGCGTATCCGATTCCTCAGGTGAGATTCCGGAGGATCCTGCAACGCCTTTTCCTCGCTAGGGCTCGGTTCGCCATGCAAGCATGGCTCCTACATTGCCTTTCAAT
>NZ_LWFX01000453.1:0-349 GCF_001635175.1 Alcanivorax sp. HI0083
CCAAGGCGTAAGAGTAGCAGAAGGCCGGGCCACTGAGGCAATCAACGGAACAGCTGATCAAACCGTTCAGTTTTTTGCGCTGTGTCCCGGACCACAATGCCGACAAGCTAGAGGCATACGCACAACGCCTGTAAGTTTTGTAATCAACGGAACCTGATGCGCGGCGTGGACTCTGAACAAGTAAGGGATCGCCCAGCCATAAGGGCGGAGAACACTGGAAGGGAACCCTCATGAAACTGCGCAACGACTCGCAACGCTTTGGCGCCATTGCCGTGCTGTTCCACTGGCTGGTGGCATTGGCGGTGATCGGCCTGTTTGCGCTGGGCTTTTATATGGTGGACCTGGGCTA
>NZ_LWFX01000454.1:0-5265 GCF_001635175.1 Alcanivorax sp. HI0083
GACGGTCATGGCCCGCTCGATGCCATTTTTCGCGAAGCCCAGATAGGGAAACAGTAAAGACAGGGTCAGCAGCAGCAGGGCAGTAAAGGCCAGGGCAGGGGTGAGCTGGTCGTTTTGTGCCGGGCGCATCAGTGGGTGCTGGCAGCGGGGGCACTGCAGCCACTGGCCATCCTTGCCGGGGCTCACGGCCGACACCAGATCACATTCGTGACAGGGTAGTAAAAACGTTTGGCTCGTGTTGTTCGCGTCCTGCGCCATGGCAGCCATTCCGATCCGTGAAGGCCCATTAGAGCAGTTGCAAGGGCGGTGTCACAAGCTCCGACAGCAACAGCAAAAATTCAATGTGGGAGCGTGCTTGCACGCGAAGAGCTGGGCTGTCGGGTCGCAGCCCCTTCTTCGCTTGCAAGCACGCTCCTGCACGACGGCTTTCAGTCCCGTGGGGCGTAGTCAAACACGTCGCAGTGAATGTTGCCGGCGGGAACGCCTTCAGCCACCAGTGCATCGAACACCGCCCAGGCCATGGGCGGGGAACCGCCCAGAAAGAACAGGGGCAGGTCGGGTTCGCTGAGCGCTTCCAGTGCGGCTTCATGGACCAGCCCTTCGGCGTGGTCCGGGTGGCGGATATCCGACAGGGAAGTGATGAAATCGAAGTCGGCCAGGGCACCCTGCCATTGGGCCGGCAGGTGGGGCAGATACAGGTCTGCGTCGGTTCGTGCGCCCCAGAACAGCCGCACTGGCTGAGTGAAATTCAGGGTGATCAGACGTTCGATCATGGCTTTTACCGGTGCAAAACCAGTGGAGCCGCAGATGAACCACACGGGCTGGTCCGGTGCGCTGTCGATAAACCGCAGGCCGGCGGGCAGGGTGGTACTCACGGTGCTGTCTGCCCGCAGGCTGGCCATAATGTCCTGGGCGGCGCTGTTGTCATCACCATGGCGGATGTGCAATTCAATATCGCGGCCATCGCAATGGTTGGCGATGGAAAAGGGATAGCTTTCGCCGTGCAGGTTCAGCATCAGGTACTGGCCCGCGTGCCACTGGATTTTCTTGCCGGCGGGCAGGCGCAGCCAGACCCGGCTGACGTCGTGGTTGAGCGCGTCGATCTGCTGGATCTGGCAATGAATCTGGTGGACCGGCAATTCACCGGGCGCGGTTACCTCGGGCACATCTATCTCGCAATCGCTGAGTGGCAGAGCGACGCAGTATAACACCTGGGAGCTGCTGGCATCGCCCGCGTGAATGGTGCGGTTTTTCTGTTGCACCTGTCCATGACTAAGGCGACCGATGCAGCGCTCACACACGCCATTGCGGCAGGCCACAGGGAAGCCGAAACCGGCCTGCTGGCCGGCGTCGACGATGGACTGGTCGGTGCGGCAGGGGAAATGGCCCTTGCCGTTGACGGTGATGGTGAAGGTCCGGGGCATGGAAACGTTACGAGTATCGAGAAGCGAAAATCTACAATCGCGGCTGCCGGTTGTGGTTTTGCCTTTCGAAACTCAATACTCGTAACTCGCCACTGTTTTAACTGCCTGCGCCCACGAATAGCGCCACGATACAACCCATGCCNAAGGCCCAGACCAGGGTGCGGGCGCTGGCCCAGTCAGCCACATAACAGACGGTGAAGAGAATGCGGCTGGCGACGAACGCCAGGGCGATACCATCAATGGTGCCCTGCGGAGACGTGGCAGCCAGGTGGGCGATGATCACTGCCGCTGCAAAAGCCGGGGTGACTTCAAAACCATTCTGCTGCGCCCAGTGGGCGCGTTTGCGACTCCCTTCCAGAGTTTCCAGAAACTCGCGGGGGTTATGGTTTTGTTTGGGGCCGAACCCGCCCTGAAACTTGGCGAAGCCGGTGGACAGGTAGGGCAGGAAGATGGCGGCAAGCACGCACCAGTAAGCAATCGTCATTACGTTTTCTCCGTTGTTTTAATATGCCGCAGGAGCGGCGCTTGAGCCGCGAAGCTGTTGGCGCAAAGGTCTCAGGCTTCGCGGCTCAAGCGCCGCTCCTACGGGAATGAAGGCGAGGGTATCTCAGTCCTTGTCATCGGTTCGTGAGGCTAGCAGCCTCTGCTCGATGATCGCAAAACGATCCTGGCCCCAAGTCATGTCATCTTGAGTCATAAAGCTCGGTACCCCCCAGCTGCCGGCTTCCATCATGGCGTCGCGGTTGGCTTCGGCCCGTTCGCGCCAATCGTCGTCGTCCAGCCAGCGGCGGGCCCGGTTCCAGTCCAGGCCGGCGTTTTCCACCAGAAATTTCAGGCCATTATCGCTGGCGGCGTTAATTCCCTGGCTCCAGATGCCGGTGGCGGCGGCGCGCAGCCATTCGCGCAGGCGGCCTTCTTTTTCGGCAAAGGGCCAGATCGCCATGCAGCGCTCCACGCCGGCGCCCACCGGGTCGCAGACCTTGCCGAACGGCACTGCGTGCAGGCGGGCTTCCCGGGCGGCGTCCTTGAGGATGTAGAAACGCTTGGCTTTGGGGACCGTGAGCCCGCGCATGACCATGGGCAGCACTGGGCGGATTTTCAGGTCCAGCCCGTAGTGGTCCGCCAGCGCATAGGTGCGCGCCAGGGCGATGTAGGAATAGGGGCTGCGAAAGGAAAAATACAGCGCCAGCGGGGTGCCTTTGAGGGCTTCCGGGGTGTCTTTCAGGCGGGCCCGTTTGGCGCGGCCGTAGGGTAGCGGCCAGTCGGCGCCGCCCAGTCCCAGCTCGTTGAGGCGGTGGCCCAGATGATCCAGCCGCTCCACGCTCCAATACCATTCGCCGGCGTAGTGCAGGGTGCCAGTGAGGTAGTGGCCGTCCTTCAGAAACTGGTCCCGGCGGGCTTCCAGTGCCAGCTGGGCCCGATCGGCGGCCTGTTGGCCGTGCTCGCTGAGCAGGGCTTCCAGTTTGTCGTGATCATCGCGCCACAGGGCATCGGCCAGGGCAGCGGCCAGGCTCCAGAAGCGCTCGTCGCCTTCGTGTTTCAGCAGGCAGCGGGTGGCGGCCAGGCTGACTTCACGGGGCGGCAGCTGCCAGTCTTCGGGAAAATCCAGCCCGTGCAGATTGGCCAGCTTGACCGCGTCACGGGGGGCGAGCTCCGCGAGCATGTCGGCGGCGGGGTACATCTGCTGGTCCAGATACAGCATCACCCGGGGGGTGACGGTGATGCCGAAGTGGCGGGCAAAGCGCGGCATTACCTGTGCCATCAGCACCGAGTAAGGGTCATCAATGCGGAAGTAGAAGGTGGCCTGGTGGGGCTGCCGGCGTAATATGCGGCGCCACTCCAATAGTCTGCGGCGTAACTGTTGCAGGCCTTCACTGGTGATCAGGCGGGCAAGCAGGGGCATTAGCTTGTGTTTGAGGCTCATGCGAATGATGGCTCCTTTGGCATGGCGCATTGTTGGCCAGACTGTCGACTATAGCCTAAGCCATCCAGCCGTTTCCGTGAAAAGGAGTAAAACGCTGGATGCTGGACGCCTGATGCCGGACGGTAAAGACAAACCCGTGCTGAGATCGCTTGTGTGGCGCTCGTTTGCACGAGAAAGTGTTCGTTGTGGCACGCGAGGGTGTTTGTTTCGCGTCAGGCATCAAGCGTTATGCGTCCAGCGCCGTAGCAACAAAAAAGGCGACCTCCTGGGTCGCCTTTTCTGTTGCTACGGCTTTCCGGGAATTACTCGCCGATCTGGCTCAGGTCACGCACTGCGCCGCGGTCGGCGCTGGTGGTCAGTGCGGCGTAGGCTTTCAGTGCGGTGGACACCCGGCGTGGACGGATTTCCTTGGGTTTGAAGGCCAGCTTGCCACGGTTTTCCATGTGGGTGCGGCGATGCGCCAGTTCTTCATCGCTGATATCCAGGCGGATGGTGCGGTTGGGGATATCGATATCGATGGTGTCGCCTTCATTCACCAGGGCAATGGCACCGCCTTCCGCCGCTTCCGGAGAAGCGTGGCCGATGGACAGGCCGGAGGTGCCGCCGGAGAAACGGCCATCGGTCAGCAATGCGCATTCCTTGCCCAGCCCTTTGGATTTCAGGTAGCTGGTGGGGTAGAGCATTTCCTGCATGCCCGGGCCGCCTTTGGGGCCTTCGTAGCGAATCACCACCACATCGCCGGCAACGATCTGGTCGCCGAGGATGGCGCGTACCGCAGAGTCCTGGGATTCGAACACCCGGGCGCGGCCGGTGAACTTGAGGATAGAGTCATCCACCCCGGCGGTTTTCACGATGCAGCCGCGCTCGGCGATGTTGCCATAGAGCACGGCCAGGCCGCCGTCCTTGCTGTAGGCGTTTGCGTAGTTGCGGATGCAGCCGTTTTCCCGGTCGTTGTCCAGGCTGTCCCAGCGGGTTTCTTGGCTGAAAGCCGTCTGGGTGGGGATGCCCGCCGGGCCGGCGGTGAACATCTTCTTCACGCCTTCGTCGCTGGTGCGCATGATGTCGTAATGCTCCAGGGCCTCGGCCACGGATGCTGAATGCACCATGGGGATGTCCCGGTTGAGCAGGCCGGCCCGGTCCAGCTCGCCGAGAATGCCCATGACGCCGCCGGCGCGGTGCACGTCTTCCATATGGTATTTCTGGGTGGCCGGGGCCACTTTCGACAGGCACGGCACTTTGCGGCTCAGGCGGTCGATGTCTTCCATGGTGAAATCCACTTCGCCTTCCAGTGCCGCTGCCAGCAAGTGCAGCACGGTGTTGGTGGACCCGCCCATGGCGATATCCAGGCTCATGGCGTTCTCAAACGCCTTAACCGTGGCGATATTGCGCGGCAGCAAGGCCTCTTCGTCCTGCTCGTAATAGCGCCGGGTGATATCCACGATGCGGCGACCGGCTTCCAGGAACAGCTCGCGACGGTCGGCATGGGTGGCCAGCAGTGAGCCGTTGCCGGGCAGGGACAGGCCCAGTGCTTCGGTCAGGCAGTTCATGGAGTTGGCGGTGAACATGCCGGAACAGGAGCCGCAGGTGGGGCAGGCAGAGCGCTCCACTTCATTCAGGGTTTCTTCGTCCACGCTGTCATCGGCGGCCATCACCATGGCGTCCACCAGGTCCAGCTTGCCCTCGGCCAGCTTGGTCTTGCCCGCTTCCATGGGGCCGCCGGATACGAAGATCACCGGGATGTTCAGGCGCATGGCGGCCATCAGCATACCGGGGGTGATCTTGTCGCAGTTGGAAATACAGACAATGGCGTCGGCGCAGTGGGCGTTGACCATGTATTCCACGGAATCGGCAATGATGTCGCGGCTGGGCAGGGAATAGAGCATCCCGTCGTGGCCCATGGCAATGCCGTCATCCACC
>NZ_LWFX01000455.1:0-564 GCF_001635175.1 Alcanivorax sp. HI0083
GGCCGTGCCGGGCGTGGCCAGCGATGGCCGCCAGTTTGTCAGCCAGGCGATCGCCGCCGGTGCGGTGGCAGTGCTGGCGGACGCAGAAACCTTTGCGATTCAACAGGATCAGGCGGTGCCCTGTGTGGCGCTGCCGGGGCTGGGGCGTCGCGTGGGTACGCTGGCGGCGCGCTGGTATGGCGAGCCCGGTGCGGCCATGAATGTGGTGGGCGTGACGGGCACCAACGGCAAGACCAGCATCACCTGGTTCCTGCGCGATGCCCTTAATGCACTGGGGCACCGTTGCGCCCTGGTTGGCACCCTGGGGCTGGGCTTGAAAGGCGATGAGCAGACTACCGGTCATACCACACCGGATCCGATTACCCTGCAGGCCGGTCTGGCCCGGGTGCGTGATGCGGGCGCGGATTGTGTGGCCATGGAAGTGTCTTCCCATGCGCTGGATCAGCATAGGCTGGGGTCAACGCCAGTACCCGTGGCGGTGTTCAGCAATCTGAGTCGGGATCATCTGGACTACCACGGGGACATGGAAGCCTATCTGGCGGCCAAATCCGTGCTGTTCACCCG
>NZ_LWFX01000456.1:0-563 GCF_001635175.1 Alcanivorax sp. HI0083
GACGCGCCCCGTACGGATATAGGCCACGTCTTCCCAGTCGATGGAAATCAGATCGAAATGATCACTGTCGATTTCCACCGACTCTTCATGCAGGACCTTGATCCGCCCTTTAACCCACTCGCCAGTATCCAGCTGTATCCAGTCCCATTGCTGCACGTCGAAACTGGGCGGCCGCCAGATCTCTGGCGGGGTACTGGCCGTGTCAAAGGTTTGGTCCGCTGCAAAGGCGGCGGCTGGAAGGGTGCCGACAAGCAAACAGGCAGCCCAGAGGGCTGCCTGTTTGCTTGTCTGGCCAGAAGCGCTGCCAGAAGATTGGCCAGCCATTGCTGGCCAGCCTTTAACCACTACTTTTTTCATTACTTACCATAAGGTACGGCTTCGTACGGGTTGCCACCCAGGGCTGCGGAGATATCCGCAATGGCTTTCTGGGCGCGTACGCTGTTACCGGCCTCATCCAGCGGCGGGGAAATAGCCGCAATGCCGAACTTGCCCGGGGAAACGGCAATAATACCACCGCCCACACCACTCTTGGCAGGCAGGCCGGTTTTGTACAACCACTTGCC